>NZ_JAWORT010000006.1:0-270455 GCF_033337975.1 Vibrio sp. Vb2880 | reverse complement strand
TGGTCACCGAATTTGGGATGGTTACGCTGGTGAGGTTGTTTAAAGAAAACGCACTATTTCCAATTGTGGTCACCGAATTTGGGATGGTTACGCTGGTGAGGTTGTTTAAAGAAAACGCACTATTTCCAATTGTGGTCACCGAAGTTGGGATGGTTACGCTAGTGAGATTGTTAGAAGAAAACGCATACTCTCCAATTGTGGTCACCGAGTCAGGAATAACAATCTCCTTTCTTACTCCACCATAGGAAATTATTATCTTTTTGTTATCAGTGCCATCATCATTACGAGCAAAAATAAAACCATCTGATGGGACATTGTTAACTATTGATATTGCATTTTTATTAAATGCCCGCTCCCCAATGGAGGTCACTGAATCGGGAATAGTAACGCTGGTGAGCTGGTTGTCATGAAATGCCTTGTACTCAATAGCTGTCACCGAATCTGAGATAGTCACGCTGGTGAGATTATTTTCAGCGAACGCCCGCTCCCCAATGGAGGTCACCGAATCAGGAATAGTAACTCTGGTGAGCTGACTTTCAGCAAACATCCAACTATCAATAGTAATCACCGAATCTGGTATAGCAATCTCTTTTCTTGCTCCACCATAGGAAATTATGATCTTTTTGTTTTCAGTGCCATCATCATTACGAGCAAAAATAAAACCATCTGATGGGACATTGTTAACTATTGATATTGCATTTTTATTAAATGCCCGCTCCCCAATCGAGGTCACTGAATCAGGAATAGTAACGCTGGTGAGATTATTTTCAGCGAACGCCCGCTCCCCAATGGAGGTCACCGAATCTGGTATAACCACATTAGTGAGTTTATTGTTTTCAAACGCCTGTCTTCCAATTATAGTAACCGATTTTGGGATGACCACGCTGGTGAGCTGCTTGTCATAAAATGTCCCCCCATTAATAAGTTCGACCGAATCTGGGATGACGACATCTGTGTCGTTACCGTTGTAGCCAATAAGTATTGACTTGTCATCTGAACCATCACGATTTTTGGCATATTGCAACCCTTCCGTTGCTCGTTCACAGCCAGTAAGAAAGGCTAAACAGAGTAAAGTGCCAAGAATTTGGGCTGTTGCTTTCATGAGCCTTGTTCTTGATAATGTCATGGCTGTTCCCGTATTTTATTAAGACAGTCAAATACCCTCTACCAACGCATAAAAGCGTTCACAGGTAGTCAGCTTTATTTTGAGATAAACGTAAGGTAGCAATACTTTCCGCAGTTAGTCCACTTCCAACAAGTTGTTTAGCTAGTTTCGCTACTAAAACGGACGCTTTGACAAGCAAAACATACATATAAAAGGCCCAAATCGTGAAAGTTTCATTCTACTAAATGACTTTTTGTAGGGTAAAACGCAGGCTCTTTAACTTTATAGGGTATTTGACCTAACGAATTTTGGGGCACTTCTGAGTTACGGAGTGCCAACTGTGAAAGTTCTGGACATAATCGAGTGAGAATCAATTGAGCATGAAATCGTAAGACGTTATTTACAACTCTACGATACATCAATAAAAAGAAACAAAATAATGCAGCGTTCGCAGTGCGAACATCAATCCCACTTCACCAAAGACTAACCACGTTTGAATCTGTTTCCTCTGCTCTAGATAACTTGCTTTCCCATAACTCCAAAGCATAACGCTTCTCAGCCAAATATTCGTATCTATCGTAATGTTTTGAGCTAACGTCGTTTAGAGCATGGTTTTGTAGCCTGTCTCTCAACGCCTTACTTACCCCAATCTCTCCCATCAATGTTTTACAGGTTCGACGTAAATCCCTAGGGATAAAATACTCAAATTGCGGGTGATCATCTCTATAACGAGCAATGACTTGGCTCAATGAATCTAAGCGAACGTGGTCATTGTCATCTTTATGATGCGGGAAAATAAATGGACTAGCTGAGTTGCTTTCTCTGAGCCTTTCTAAGATAGACATCGCTGATTCAGTTAAAGGGA
Organism: Vibrio sp. Vb2880; assembly: GCF_033337975.1. Taxonomy (NCBI): domain Bacteria; kingdom Pseudomonadati; phylum Pseudomonadota; class Gammaproteobacteria; order Vibrionales; family Vibrionaceae; genus Vibrio; species Vibrio sp. Vb2880. The sequence continues at coordinate 268,485 of NZ_JAWORT010000006.1, read as the reverse complement.
CCAAGTGGCTACGCTTGTTTTTCGAAAGGTCCGGAGTGACAAGTAACGTTCGTTCATCCCAATTGATTGCCGTCCATTTTGATGCTGCAATCTCATAAGGTCTTTGTCCACCAGTATGAATACAAAGAAGAATAAAGCATCGCATCATTTCTGAGGATCGAACTCCTTCTATATCAAACTCAATATCATGCATAAACTGATGTAATTCCGTGAACGTTAGATAGCGCTCCCCTACTCGTTCTGCATCTTTTTGTTTTGGTATAGAAGATACTAGATTAAAGACGAGACCAAACTTAGCGTCTCTCAAGTAATTCGCAGGATCATTGTCATGTGAAAGGCCATAATTAAATGCGGCATGAAGGTAGCTTCTGACTCGATTGCTTTGTGTAGCGGCACCACGTTGTATCATGTGAGCTAATATCGTAACGATATTAGACGTCGTCACATCACAAGCCTTTGTTTCTTTGGAGGCAAATGGATAAACCTCTTTCTCCAGTGACCGATAAACGTTTTGATAAGTCCGCTTCCCCTCTTTTTTCATTTGGTTTACATAACTTTGAAACAGCAACTCTAAGCTTCCCTTGCTCTCCTCTTCTCTTCGAGCTACTTCACGCTTTTTCTCTGCGTTGGCTAATTCAAATTTAGGATCGAGTCCCTGCTTTAACATTAAGCCCAGTTTATGCGCCTCCTTCCGCGCATCAACAAGACTGAGCGCCGGAAATCGCCCTAACTGAATAAAGAGACGTTTACCCTCGCGGTAGTAGCGAAAGACAAACCCTTTATTTCCACTAGCAAACACTTTCACTCCAAGACGTCCAGCGCCTTTAGTTCGGTCATCATCCCAAACGTAATACGCATTACTTTTAGGCTTTAAACCCACAATTTCTTTTTGCGTAATTGCCATAACAGTTCCTTTGTTGCGCAACTACACCCAGAGTTAAATTGGGTGTAGTTGTGGGTGTAGTTAGGAGGTCTCTTAATGACAGTTTGTGAGATATCACAAGATAAGGCAAGCTAAACAATCCACTAATTATCAATAATTTAAATACAATTTGAGATGACATGGAATTTGATAAAACAAATATTATCACGACTCATAATCGATTGGTCCGCAGTTCAAGTCTGCGAGGGGCCACCATATTCCGAAAGGCGTAGCAGGTTAATACCTACTACGCTTTTTTTGTATCTTATATCTTTGGGTACAGTTGCGGTAACTCGTCACTAACCTCGTAATAGCTTTTCCTCTTCCCCTCTTCTTTAACTATTATCTGGCTCTCTATACGAGCAATAGAAACAAAATGTCTGCTCGTGATTTAAACCATTGACCCTCAGACAACTTCTGATAGGATGGACGTACAAACGTATGGACGTCTAAAACAAAAAATGGAGCTACAATGAAAAGTATTGGTCACTTAAAGAAACTAGCTTTGATTCTCACGGCAGTAGTCGGCTTAAGCGCTTGTGGAGAAAAAGATGACTCTGTCATTAAAGTGGGCGCGACAGTTGGACCACATGCACAAGTAGTCGAGGCGGTAGCGAAGGAGGCAGCAAAGCAAGGTTTGAATGTCGAAGTCATTGAGTTTTCTGACTACGTGACACCTAATGCCGCTCTTAGCGATGGTAGCATCGATATTAATAGCTATCAGCACCAGCCATTTTTAGACAACTTCAACAGTAGCCATAACGCCCAATTAGTATCAATTGGTCAGTCCATTCTTATGCGTATGGGGCTTTATTCCAATAAGTATCGCTCACTGCAAGAGCTTCCAAACAATGCACGTATAGCGCTTCCAAATGACCCTACCAACGGTGGTCGTGGTCTGTTGCTACTCGCCGATGCAGGTTTAATTGAGCTGAAACAGGGTGTTGGCCATAAAGCCGCCCTAACTGATATCACAAAAAACGCAAAATCATTTGAATTTGTCGAGGTAGATGCCGCTCAGCTACCAAGAACATTAGATGATGTGGACGCGGCTGCGATTACAATGAACTACGTAATGTCTTCTGGTTTAGATCCGAAGAAACAAAGTATCTATCTTGAAGCAAAAGACGCCCCATTAGCAGTCATGGTCATCGCCACTCGTGACGCAGACAAAAATAATGAAGCGTATAAAAAGTTCGTTTCTATTTATCAATCTCAAGCGATTCGTGATTATCTCGATCGCACTTTCAAAGGCACAATCGAAGCAGCTTTTTAATCAATAAAGCAGCGAATACTTTGCCCACGAATCAGATAGAAAAGAGGCTAATGTTTTCTCATAGCCTCTTCTTTTCATTACTCACTAAATCGACTCATTGTCGACTTTCAGCCTCTAACTTCATTGCCAAATAAGCTTGGTCAGCAGAAACCAATTCAGGACGGTTAATCAACTTCCAGAGGAAGTATGGTGGGATTAAAAATACGATGAAGTAGAGTGATTCATGGAAGAAAACATCGGCTATCGTTTGCTGATGCTCCCAAAGTGCCGTCAGTGCGAAGAGCTCTAACATCACGCCTAATACGCCAAAGACGACAGAGACAACAATCGCTAAACCCAGTAGTTCTCTAATAAAGTGCTTGTATGCCATGATACTAATTCCTTCTAGCAATAAGTCATACTAACTTACGCTCATAAGAAAGAAGCCAGCTTGACTATCATCAAACTCCCCTCATCACAGTTAAGAACTTAGTTTTATAAAAAAGGACTTGTATATAGCACCATTGAAGATTGACCTCTGTATCACAATACAATGACATCATTTCTCGACTTTGAGACTAGCCTTTTACATTTATCAGCATTGTAAACAAGAGGTCATAATGAAAAAATATACCTATCCTTTACTTGCTATCTCAGGTGGTCTTTTATTGACGGGCTGCGGTAGCGACGACTCTTCATCCGTTACAGAAGCAGCCACTTTTTCTCTCAGCGTTTCCGATGCTCCTGTCGACGATGCCAACAAAGTCGTTTTAGCGTTTCAAGATGTTGTCCTTGTACCATTTGACCCTGAAACTGGCGAGCAAACTGGAGAACACATTCTGTTAGATGCTAGTGACAATGGAGCACTACACCAAGTTGATCTAATGGAATATCAGGGAAGCAACGCTAAAACGATCATTCACGAACAGGACATCGCTCCTGGTGATTATGCTATGTGTGTGTACGCTAAAGACGGCAAACAATTAAACGATACAACACTGTCATACGTAGAGAAGACAGACGGCAACATCAAAGGCTTAGTTGTACCTAGCCGAGGCAGCTGTTTTGGTTTTAAACCAGATACGAGCGATCAAGGTCGCTTAAAGTTTTCGCAAAAAGGTCAGTATGTAAAAGTTCATACTGGTCATAATAGCTATGTTGTCGAGTTTGACTTACGCAAAGGTCTGGCGGATCCAACAGGCAAAGATTACATGAACATGAACTCTAATGCGGTAAGCTTAGTAAACGCATCAGAATCAGGTCATATTAGTGGTGAAGTCAGTGAAATTCAGTATCAAGCGTGTGAAGCAGACAGTGCAGCATCAAATGCAATAAATGACGTTCCTGCCGTTCACTCTGTTTACCTATATGCAGGTTCAATGGATCGCTCAACCATGGGCGATATGGGTGCGGCAGATCCACTCAACGCGCCAGTTGCGGTAGCTAACGTGAATGAATCGCAAGACGAAGAAGGTAATACAACCTACAGCTACGAGTTTGGTTACATCGGCCCGGGTACTTACAGCATTGGCTACACATGTACTGCGTATATTGATACGCCAGACGCTCATGAAACTTCAGAAGACGGTTTCTTGATTTACCAGCACTACACGCCAGTTGATGTTGTCGAGGCAGAACTGACAACTCAGGACATTAATCCAATTCTTTAAGTCACCATATTAAAAAAGCCGCTCGTACTGAGCGGCTTTTTACTTAGTCAGAAAGGTAATATTGAACCGTCGATACCACTCGTACTTTCTTAATGTAAGGCGTATTGCTGTCTCGGTCATAAATCGAGAACTGCCCTTGAGTTGCACGTTTGATCTTACCCAGTGAACTCTGTGAGTCTTTCGCAAATTTCTCAGCCACTTCACGCGCATTCTTAGTCGCTTCTTCGATCATGTCTGGCTTCACATCATTCAGCTTAGTAAAGCTGTACTCAACACGATTTGCATAAGGATCTTGGTTAAGCAAAACGCCTTGTTTTCCTAGCTCACCTATTTCATTGATTGCCGCTCGAACAACATCAACACTCTGGCTGTAAACCGTAACGGTTCGCGAGGCCAAATAACGATACTCAATGTCTTGCTCGCTCCCATATTGCTGTGCTTTTCTGTCAATGACCGCTGGGGAAGAAAGGGAAACGCTGGTTTCAGGAAGCCCTTTGGCACTTAGAAAGTCCAAAATCAAACGGGTTTGCTGGTCAATTTCATCAAACATGGCCCCCATATCATTACTCGCTAGAGTAAATTGAATCGGCCAAATCACCGTATCAGCAGGATACTCACGCTCCGACAAACCTTTTACTGTCACGACTCTTTCATAGGCTCGGTATTTCACCGCCGTCTGCTGCATAAAATAGCCAAGGATGCCAAGACCAAGTATCAAACTTAGCCCAATCCAAAGTGCTGCTTTATTGGAAACTCGTTCCATTATTTCCCCCTGATAAATATCAACTTAGCTTAATCTTTGTTCTAGATAAGATAGCCTATCTATTGTTTTAAGAGGGAGACATAACGCGAGTTTTGATTCATAGCACAGTGATATACCGTTTTCTTTAGTCAATAAAGCTTCATTGGTTTGTCACCAAAGGCTCATGCTTTTGCCTCTTAACTGTCATCTGTAATTTCTACTATCCAATCAGCAACTTGTACGCTGAGGTAAATATGGATAGTTCAACCCCTTTTCGTCTCCCTCGTAAAACGCCGTTTGGCATTGGTGAAAACGTTGCTGAATGGGCAACCGGTTTAAACCAACTTGATAAGTTCTACGCCCAACGCCCCGTTAATGCCGATACCAAAACTTTTCTCCGCTTCACGCTGGATATCTTAGGTATCGATTATCGCATTGCTCATGGTTCACTCGACTCAGTACCTAAACAAGGTGCTACCGTCATTGTGGCGAACCATCCGCTTGGTTGTGTGGAAGGCGTCATCTTGGCCGAACTCTTGTTGATGGTACGAGACGATATCCAAATTCTAGCCAATCAATACCTGAAAACCGTGCCGGAGTTAGATCAGCTCTTCATTGGTGTCGATGTGTTTGAAGGCAAAGACGCCGTCAAATCGAATATGAAGGCCCTCAGAGCGGCTAATAAACACCTAGCAAGTGGCGGCTTATTGCTTGTCTTTCCTGCCGGTGAGGTTTCCCAGTTAGTCGATGCCAAACAGCAACGCTTGGAAGATAAAGCGTGGAGTCGAAGCGTAAGTAGCCTAATCCGCAAAAACAAAGCAACGACAGTTCCAGTATTCATCAGTGGTCAGAACTCGAAACGCTTCTATATGGCAGGGAAAATCCATCCACTTTTGCGCACCCTACTGCTCGGGCGGGAGCTACTGAACAAACAGGCGCAAACCATCAACTTATCCTTTGGCCAAGCGATAAAATTTAAAGAGCTGAACACACTTAGCGATGATCAAGTGGTGAACTATTTGCGGCTCAACACTTACTTACTCAATCGTGAAATCCAATCGGTGGAGCCTTCTTCTTCATCAGAAATGCTCTCTCCAATAGCGGCAGGGTTACCTGTAGACGAATTGCTTGAAGAGCTGAACAACTTACCAAAAGAGTCCAAGCTGCTAACAAGTGGTGAGTTCGATGTTTACTGCACGGAGTCGCAGAATATCCCTTCCCTACTGCATGAAATTGGTCGCCTACGTGAGCTCAATTTCCGACAAGTTGGCGAAGGGACGGGACTAGCAATAGACATTGACCATTTCGATCATGATTACCTGCATCTGTTTGTGTGGGACAGAGAGAATCAATGCTTGGTGGGCGCGTATCGTTTAGGTCTGGTTGATCAACTGATTGAAAAGCGCGGCGTAGCAGGTCTGTATTCACGAACGTTGTTTAACTATGACCAACGCTTTATCGACCAAATGGGTAAATCCATTGAGATGGGGCGCTCTGTGATTGCACAGCAATATCAAAAGAGCATGAGCGCGCTACTGTTGCTGTGGAAAGGCATCGCAACCTTCGTTCATCAAAATCCTGATTACACGCACTTATTTGGCCCAGTCAGTATTAGCAACGACTATAGCGATACTGCACGTCAATTACTGGCTCAATCAATGACACTCCACCACTACGACAACAACTGCGCAGAATACGTCACACCTTCTAATCCACTTCCTGAGCACCACCGTGACTGGAATACTAGCATGCTCACCGCTCTGGGTGATTTACAGCTATTGTCACGTGTCATTGCCAGAATCGATGAAGGGAAAGGAGTGCCCGTTTTGCTGCGTCAGTACTTAAGCCTCAATGGCAAGTTGGTATGCTTCAACGTCGACCCTACATTCAATAACGCTCTAGATGGATTGATTATGGTGGATTTGCGCGATGTTCAAGAAAAGACGTTGGCAAGGTATATGGGACTCGAGCAAGCTCATGACTACCTCGCCTATCATACTAATAGCAACGATGATTAAGAACAGTGATTAATTAGAGAGTTGGGAATCACAAGAAGAACCGTGTGGCGACTCTCTTTATTTACCCTTTCATCAACTAATTAGGCGTGCTCCGTGAAGTGCGCCGAAAAGAATCTTATAGATACAATCTATCGAAAAATCTAGGTAGCATTTATCTCACCAATTCCGTCACAAACTTTCACAAAAAACAAAAGCAGACCCAAGTCACACTTTAAATCCACCACAACTCAACACAAAACGTGATATTGATCATCACAAGCATTTAATTCGAATTTCAAAAAAAATCAAAAGTGATCAAAGTCACAAAATATTTTGATTTTAAATTTGTCAGAAGATCGGATTGATCACTAAGATTTTTATTGACAGATTTGAAAGTGGCTTTTTGTTATTAAGTTACAAGTTAATAAGTTGAACTTGGTCACTTAAAAACCGTTTCTCAGCCTAAGAAATGCGGGCGTAGATCACGAAAAACCCGTTGTCAGTTCCAATTGGAAAATGTGTGGTAAATTGATTGGGTACTAAGCAATCAAACAAACGGTTTTGGCGAACCGTTTACTACAACAAGATTCATCAGAACATCGAACGGGGAATTGTTATGATATCACCAGATGCCAAGATCAAGATACAAAATTTTGGTCGTTTTCTGTCAAACATGGTAATGCCAAACATCGGCGCGTTTATCGCGTGGGGCTTTATCACTGCTCTATTTATCCCAACTGGATGGCTACCAAACGAAACGTTAGCCTCTATGGTTGGCCCAATGATTACCTACTTGCTGCCACTACTTATCGGTTACACCGGTGGTAAATTAGTTGGTGGCGATCGTGGTGCGGTAGTCGGTGCAATCACAACAATGGGTGTGATTGTCGGCACAGACATCCCAATGTTTATGGGTGCAATGATGGTCGGCCCAATGGGCGGCTGGGCTATCAAGAAATTCGATAACTACATCGATGGTAAAGTAAAAAGTGGCTTCGAGATGTTGGTTAACAACTTCTCTGCGGGCATCATCGGCATGCTATGTGCGATCCTTGCTTTCATCTTTATCGGTCCATTCGTAAAAATTCTTTCTGGTGGCTTGGCGGCTGGCGTTAACTTCCTAGTTTCTGCTCACCTACTACCACTGACTTCAATCTTCGTTGAACCTGCGAAGATCCTGTTCCTAAACAATGCGATCAACCACGGTATTTTCTCTCCACTGGGTATCCAACAAGCGTCTGAAACAGGTCAGTCGATCTTCTTCCTAATCGAAGCAAACCCAGGTCCTGGTCTAGGTATCCTGCTAGCTTACATGGTGTTTGGTAAAGGTACGGCTCGTCAAACGGCAGGTGGTGCATCAATCATCCACTTCTTCGGCGGTATCCACGAGATTTACTTCCCATACATCCTAATGAACCCTCGCCTAATCCTTGCGGCTATCGCAGGTGGTATGACTGGCGTATTCGTTCTAACTATCTTTAACGCAGGTATTGTTTCTCCAGCATCACCAGGTTCAATCTTTGCAATCTTGTTGATGACTCAGAAAGGCTCAATCGTTGGTGTTCTAGCGTCTATCGCAGCAGCAACAGGTGTGTCATTCGCGGTAGCAGCACTGCTAATGAAGACGCAAACGTCAACAGAAGAAGACGGTGATGAAGCAGCACTAGAAAAAGCAACATCACAAATGAAAGACATGAAATCTGCATCTAAAAACGATGCGGTGGTAAACAGCCAAAGCAAAGGTGACGTAGACCTAGCGACAGTACAAAGCATCATTGTCGCTTGTGATGCGGGCATGGGCTCGAGTGCAATGGGCGCGAGCATGCTACGCAAAAAAGTTCAAGACGCAGGTCTGAACATCCACGTAACCAACCTTGCCATTAACAGCTTACCAGAGAGTGCAGATATCGTGATTACTCATAAAGACTTAACGGATCGTGCACGTAAGCATGCTCCAAACGCACACCACATTTCATTGACTAACTTCCTAGATAGCGAAATGTACAACCAGCTAGTCACCAAACTACTAGCAGCACAAAACCAATCCGCAGCCAATGACGACCAAATGGTAAAAGTTTCGCTCGTGGCAGCAAACGACGACAACTTCGAGCCACAGCAAACGTCGGTGTTCCAAATCCAGCGTGAGAACATTCACCTAGGTTTGAAAGCAGCCAACAAAGAAGAAGCGATTCGCTTCGCGGGCAACAAGTTGGTCGAACTTGGCTACGCAGAACCAGAATACGTAGACGCGATGTTCGAGCGTGAAGCATTGGTTCCAACTTACCTAGGCGAATCTATCGCAGTGCCTCACGGCACGGTGGAAGCGAAAGACCGCGTGAAGAAAACCGGCATTGTAATCTGCCAATACCCATCGGGTATCCAATTTACTGAAGACGACGATGATGTAGCGAAACTGGTTATCGGCATTGCCGCTAAGAACGATGAGCACATCCAGGTGATTACCACCATTACGAACGCGCTCGATGAGCCGGAGGCAATTGAGAAGCTAACTAGCACCAACGATGTGGAAGAGATTCTGAACATCCTTGGCGGTCAACAAGCGGCTTAATTACCCCTTTAATTTGCTCCTGAGGCAAATGAGGTCAGCTGTCACCCCCTATGCGGTTGGCCTCCCCCTAGTTTCGTAAGTCAACATTTTAGACATTGGTAGGTAAGAATTATGAAAAACGCAGTTCATTTTGGCGCAGGTAACATTGGTCGTGGCTTCATCGGTAAACTATTAGCAGACGCAGAAGTCGAGGTCACATTTGCAGATGTAGACGCACCACTCGTCGACCAACTGAGTCACAAGCAAGAATACAAAGTAAAAGTGGTCGGTACTGAGTGCCAAATCGACACAGTAACTCACGTCACCGCGGTAAACTCAGCCAGTGAAGATGTCATCGACCGCATTGTAAAAACCGACTTGGTAACAACAGCGGTTGGCCCTAACGTACTGGACATCATTGCAAAAACCATCGCGACCGGCATTGCTAAACGCTTTGCAGCAGGTAACGATAAACCATTGAACATCATCGCGTGCGAAAACATGGTTCGTGGCACGACTCACCTAAAAGGTGAAGTGTACAAACATTTGGATGAATCATTACACGCGAAAGCAGACGAGCTAGTTGGCTTCGTCGACTCCGCAGTGGACCGCATCGTACCACCAGCAGAAGCAGCGAACGATGACCCACTAGAAGTGACGGTAGAAAGCTTTAGCGAATGGATTGTGGATGAGCAGCAATTCAAGGGCGAAATCCCTGACATCGCAGGCATGGAAAGAACCAACAACCTAATGGCATTTGTAGAACGCAAGCTGTTCACTCTCAATACAGGCCATTGCATTACCGCTTACCTAGGTTGCTTGAAAGGCCATCGTACCATTCGTGAAGCAATTGAAGACCCAAGCATTCACGCTGAAGTAAAACAGGCGATGCAAGAGAGTGGTGAAGTGCTGATCAAACGTTACGGCTTCGACCGTGACATGCACAACGCCTACATCGAGAAGATTTTAGGACGCTTTGCCAACCCTTATTTAGTTGATGAAGTTGATCGTGTTGGTCGCCAACCAATTCGTAAATTGGGGGCGAACGATAGATTAGTGAAGCCTTTACTCGGTACAATTGAGTATGGCACTGAAAATAAAACTCTTTTGAAAGGCATTGCTGCTGCGTTGAAGTACACTAACGACACCGACCCACAAGCAGTAGAACTGCAAACCTCATTAAAAGAAGTGGGTGTGAAGAAGACGCTAGCGACATACACAGGTCTTGCAGAAGACAGTGATGAAGTGGCTCAAATCGAGACACTTTACAACCAACTTTGATTTACCTAGGGGAGCTTGGCTCCCCTTCTATGTCCTTCTCTGCTTGAAGAGTTGGGATAGCTAATAATTAGAAATGTATTCAGTATATGGCAGATAACATCAACGAAACCGAGATCATTGAGCGATTAAACAGCGCCCCATCGGTACGAGGCTTTTTCATTGCAGCAGTCGACGTTTTTAACGATTCGATCGACGGGTTAGTGCAAAGAATCTTTCGTAAAGATAACTTCGCTGTTCAATCGGTTGTCGGTCCGCTGCTACAAGACTCTGGACCGCTGGGCGATCTGTCTGTTCGTTTGAAGTTATTGTTTGGCTTGGGAGTGCTCCCCGATGACATTTACCACGACATCGAAGACATCATCAAACTCAAAAACCAACTCAATAGTGACGCTTCAGATTACGAATTCACTGACCCGAATATTCTAGAACCAATTAAGAAACTGCACTTGGTGAAGAAGATGGGTATGGTACAACTGGAAGTCAGCGAACCAGATGACGACATCGACCTTGAGTTTTATCAGCTACAACTGCAACGTCAACAACAAATCATTAAGTCAGGGCTCTCACTTGCCATTGTCGAGATTTGCAATGAGCTCGGCAAAGACAGCCCTTTTTAATCGAAAAACTGGCAAGGAAGCCTCCTCAACTCCCCCCTCTTTTTGCACATTCTTCTATACAACGTGCGTGAAAGCCATCACAGTCCATATTCCGATGTCTCTGTAACATCAGACCAATCTATCGCTAGTATTGAAACGGGATCGCATGCTTTCAATCGAAGACACTAAAACTAAGTGGGAGTTTTTCCAGAAACACCACTGGGTATCTCCAGAATTTTCCCGCACTCCCGTCCTCGAGTCGTGGGAGCGTTGCATAAAGCAATGCAGCCCTTATACCTGGTCAAAACCACATATTGCCTCTGGTTTTACCTTCTCATCTCTAATGAAGCGCAACGAACATCTCATCGAATGCGCCACGACCGTACTTGAAGATACGTACGATATGCTTGGTGACGAAGACCTGGTATTGATGGTAACCGATGGCAACGGCTGTATTCTCTCCACCGTCGGGCACGACTCTATGCGACAAGAGATGCAAACGCTCGGCATAAAACAAGGCTGTTTTCTCTCCGAAGGAAAGATAGGCACAAATGCAGTCAATCTCTGTATCAACACTCATATCCCGTGTGAAGTTTTTGCTGCCGAACATTTCAATCGCCACTTGCACTCTTATGCCTCTGTAGCGGCGCCTGTTTTCGACCAATTTGGCAAATTACGCGGTACAACATGCCTTTTCAGAAAAGCGGAAAGCTATAAGAAAGAAGACTTAGTCATCATCGCGTCGAGCGCGAAAGAAGTCAGCTTGCAAATCCACATTCAGTCGGAACAAGAAAACATGAACCGCCTTACTTGTGCGCACAACGCAACGTTAGAATGCATGGATGACGGCCTTCTGGCCTGGGATGAAGAAAGCCGTATAACCATGGTAAATCACCAGTCCGAGCGTTTGTTAAACATTGAAGCCAGTCAGGTCTTGGATAAAGAAGTCTTTGCTGTTTTACGCTTCCCGCCAAATGTCCTCAATAGTATTGAGTCGGGTGCAAGCATCAACCGAAAACTCACAACGGTAGAGGTTCGTGGCGAGTTTGTTGAGGCGATCATCACCTTGCGTCCACTCAATGACGGCACACACTTATTGTTCTTGCACCCTATCGATAAAATTCGCGAACTTGCTCAACAACAAATAGGTGGCAGTGCGCGCTATACGTTCAGCACTTTGCCCGTCATTTCACGAAAAATGAAGCATGTCATTACCGTGGCAAAACGGGCCATAAAGTCCAAATCACCGATTCTAATTACGGGTGAAGAAGGTGTAGGAAAAGCCACTCTCGCCATGGCGATTCATAACGAAAGCACCTACAAAGAAGGGCCGTTCATTACGCTCAACTGTCGCTCCATCAATACAGAGCAACTGGTCAAAGAAACCCTAGGCTACGACGAAGGGCAAGGCATGCCTTCTAAGTTTGAACTCGCCCATGGCGGTACGCTCTTTTTAGAAAAGGTGGAATATCTGTCGCCCGATTTACAAGCCGTGCTACTTAAGTTGTTAAAAACTGGGCTCGTCAGCCGCAGCGACAGTTTGCGATTGATCCCCGTAGATTTTCAACTTATTACCAGCACCGTTTCAGAGATCAGCGAGTATGTCACTCAGCGCTCATTTGGTCGGCAACTTTATTATGAAATCTCCTCGAACGAGCTGCATATTCCACCACTACGAAAGCGTAAAGAAGACATTGAATTTCTCGTCCAGCAACTTATCAGCCATTATGAACGCCGCCACAATGTGACGATCTCGATAGAGCCAGTCGCACTGGAAGCGTTGATGAATTTTCGTTGGTCAGGCAACAACTCTGAATTAAGAAATCGAACTGAGCGAATTTTGCTTAACCGCAGTTCCAACTTAATCAAGCTGAACGATATTCCTGAAGACATTAAACTGAATTCTCGCCATACCGCAGAAAATACGCCAGTAATCACGTTAGAAGAAGCCGAGAGAAGAGCGATTGTTCAGGCTTGGAATCAGTGTGATGGCAAAATGCATGATATGGCGAAAGCATTGCAAATTGGCCGCACGACCTTATGGAGAAAAATTAATAAGTTTGGGCTGCAGGAGCAAATGAAGCTGTATTAAGTCGTGAATTGGCGTTCCTATAACAAAAGTAAAACCGGCGTAAGCACGCCGGTACAGATGTACTAACGATACGGTATCGATTAAACATCGACAGACAACTGACGAATCTGCGCTTTTAGTCCCGGGAGCATACTCGAACTGGCGCTGAATTTTCGCAACCCCACGCGAAGCAATGTTTCTGTGGCATTTGGATCGCCAGCCATCTCACCACACATACTAACCGGTATGCCCGCGCGATCGCCTGCTGCACACGTGAGCTCAATGGCTTTTAGTACCGATGGTTCAAAGTAGTTCACCAATTCAGCAACAGCGGCGTTACCTCGATCGGCAGCCATAACATATTGAGTCAAATCATTGGTGCCAATAGAGAAAAAGTCGACTTCTTGGGCTAACGCATCAGCATTTAATACCGCGGCTGGCACCTCAATCATAATACCAACGGGCAAATGAGTCGCATCCAAGCCGAGTTGGTTTGCTTGATGCGCCAACAGCGCTTTTACTTTTCTCACTTCTTCAACCTGAGCCACCATCGGTATCATCAATTGAATATTCGGTTGCTCGTGAAAGGCTCTCAGAATGGCTCGAAGTTGAGCGGTAAACAATGACTCATGTTGAAGGCACAACCGCACCCCTCTCAAACCTAAAAATGGATTATCTTCTGCTGGCATAGGATAAGCGGCTAAAGGCTTATCACCGCCAACATCTAGACTACGAATCGTAAGTGGCTTATCACCAAGTGCGGCAGCAATATCACGATACACTTGGTATTGCGCTTCCTCAGTCGGCAACTCATCACTGTTTTGAAATAGAAACTCAGTCCGGAATAGACCAACGCCCTCAGCTCCTGATGTTAGTGCATCATCAATATCTTTCGGTCCACCAATATTGGCGAATACTGGAATATAGACACCATCACAGGTGACTGCGGCTTGCTGAGCACTCGCTAGTGCACTTTGTCGGGTGCTTTGCCACTCAATTTGCTGAGCTTCTAATTCCTGCTGTACGGCATCTGAAGGAGAGAACCATAAATGCCCTCGGAAGCCATCAATAGTCACCACTTGACCAGCACGCACAGCATCAAGGCAGCCCTGAGCTTTAACGATGGCAGGAATCCCCATCGCACGAGCAAGAATCGCACTGTGAGAGGTTTTCCCTCCTTCACTCAAACAGATACCAAGCACTTTCGATTTATCAAGCCCGGCCACATCAGAAGGCATCAGGTCGCGGGCCAACAAAATACTCGGTTCCTGAATGTCGATGGCATTAGGCGTTACGCCTGTCATTTCGACCATAACTTGGCGTGCGATATCATGCACATCTGCTTCGCGTTCCCGCATGTACTGACTTTCTGCCTGGCGAAACTCTTCGGCCAACCTTTGCAGTGATTCTACCCAAGCTTGCTCGGCTATCATGCCCGTTTGAATTCGCGACTCGACCGATGCCCATAATTCTGGGTCACTGAGCATCATGCTATGAGCGGAAAATATTTCCCCTTTCGGCTGCTTCGCTTGCTCCTGAAAATGTTGAACAACCACGCCTATCGCACGCTTAACCCGTTCAATTTCATCTTGTTCGCTTTGGAAATCACGTTCAGGCACAGCTGGCATTTCTTGAGTAAAAAGGACAGCAGGAGCAGTAGCGATACCGTCATTGACTCGAATACCAACAACAGCACCTTCAATCTGACTTGAGGCCATGCCATCGAGCAGAGTATCCGAGCTTTCTTCAGGTTCGACAATGCCTTGCTCAACCGCCTCTTTTTCTCCGAAGTGCTCACTAGCTAAGGCTTCAAATGCCTTGATTGCTTCACTGGATTGAGGTCCAAGTGCGCATAAGGTGATCGTCTCTTGGCTACGAACGCCAAGTTTCGCAATGCTGTTTAAGCTTTTCGCGTTCACACGGCGCTCGCCTTTTTTCAACCATAATTGGCAGTCAAAAGGCGCGAGTGCACCAACAATGGCCGCAGCGGGACGAGCATGTAATCCATGCGGATTTTGCACTACCCAATCAAATGTCCGTTCTCGCTCAAAGTTCTCTGATACTGGCGCTATCTCAGCGGATGTTAGTGGCTGATCACCAAGATGCTCTCGTTTTACGCTTAACGCATTCTGTGCCTCTTCGACTACCGTCGATAAAGGTAGCCCGGCAGCAGCAGCGACCGACGCCGCCATGGTCCCTTCAACAATAGGTGCCGAGATAAGGGTGACATTTTCCCTCACATGATCATCAATCAGATCCAGAGCCATTTCCGTGCTAAGCAACGCGCTGCCAAGATCCATCAACACAACAACCCCTTGTTGATCTTGTACCTGCTCAATCGCTTCCATCACGGCAATGGCATCGGTTCCGATCGGGTTCTCTGGATCATCAATCCCAGCAGCAATCGCAAGCTTGGCTTTGCCTTGCGTCATTTGGGTGGCAAGTTCTGCCACCCCTTCTGCAAGTCGACGACTATGAGATACAACTACAATTCCCACCATCTTAATTACCTGCTATTGCCTGCTGTAGTGCTTTAATCATTAACAAAGAAGAGGTTGCACCGGGGTCTTGGTGGCCAATACTACGTTCACCTAAATAGCTTGCTCGCCCTTTTTTCGCCAACATTTCAATCGTGGCAACCGCGCTCGTTTCTGCTAGCTCAACCATTTCATTCAGTAAGTGATCGGCGCTCATACCATTTTCTAACGACGCCTTCACGCTAACTAAAACGGGTAACCAAACATCACACATGGTTTTGTCACCCTGTTCCGCTTTACCACGAGACACCACGCCATCCACACCGCTTTTTAGTGCATCCACCAACTCTTCAAACGTTAATTGCTCTCGAGTTCCGACAGCGGCGGCCGTGCGAATAAACAGCGTGCCATACAGAGGGCCACTTGCCCCACCGACACTAGAAAGCAAGGTCATGCCCGTATTCTTGAGAATGCTGCCGATATTTTGGTCCGCAAATTGCGGCAGTTTTTCCGCGACTTTTTTAAAGCCACGGTTCATATTGAGACCGTGGTCTGCGTCACCAATATCACGATCAAGGTCGGTCAGAAAATCTTGATTCTCTTGATACGTTTTTGCACATAACTCTAGCCAGTGAACGATATGTTGTTTTTCAATTTGCATGTTTGCTCTCCCCTGTTACCACTTGATCGCGGCCGTATCGACAGGGGCATCAAACAGCTCCAACATCTCTTTGTCTGCCTTCAGCAACGTAATCGAAACGCCTTCCATATCGAGTGACGTACAGAAGTTACCAACCATATTACGCACGATACGGAACCCTGCTTGCTCGCAGTTATGAGCCAGACGGCGGTACACTCCGTAAAGCTCTGAAGTTGGCGTACCACCCATACCATTCACCATCACGATGTAGTCGTGTTCAGCGGCGAAAGGCTCAATGCTGGATTCCACTTCATCCCATTCACCTTCGTCACGATTCCAAATACGCAATGTGCGCTGATAAGGTGTGTTTTCAGCAACTTCAGCAAACATTTCATCCACTAACGTATCGACATCGGTGTATTTCACTCGCTTGATACCTGGTTCACCATGGATACCAACACCAAACTCAACTTCATCATCTTCCAGAACAAAAGATGGTTTACCTGCTGCGGGTACAACACAAGCATTAAGCGCCACGCCAAATGAACGACAGTGATTATTAACGCGACGAGCCAGTGCTTCACATTGCTCCAACGAATAACCTTTGCTCGCGGCAGCCCCAACTAACTTTTCAACCAATACCGTTCCAGCTACGCCACGGCGACCAGCGGTATACAGGCTGTCTTTGACTGCAACATCGTCATCCACCAACACCGACCCAACTTTGATGCCATCGGTATGAAGCAGCTCCACAGCCGTTTCAAAGTTCAACACGTCTCCGGTGTAGTTTTTAATAATAAATAGCACGCCTTCACCAGTATTCACTTGGTTGCCACATTCGTACATTTGATCTGGCGTTGGTGAAGTAAACACCTCACCAGGACAGGCGCCTGTCAGCATGCCTTTACCAATAAAACCAGCGTGCAAAGGTTCATGACCACAGCCACCACCGGAAACCAGTGCCACTTGCCCCGGCGTTTCCTCGTGCCACATGTAACGAGGCTCGTAGTTCGCTTTTAGCTCAGGGCGGGACAATGCCAGGCCTTCCATTTGCTGCAATACAACATCATCAATTTGGTTAATTAATTTTTTCATCGTTCTATCTCATTCCATTTATATTTTTATGTAGGGTATGAATTCATCTTAAACAGAGAAAAAGCGTGCTCAACAAAAATCAATTTGTTTCATATTGAAACGAAATCTTCGGCATTTTTGTTTCAATATGAAACGTAAAACGACAAATTTTCCTGAATAGTGATCGTCGCCAGAAAGCATGCTGATGCTTATTACTTCTGACAGTCGGTTTGACACAGAGGTCATAAAAGCATGGAACAAAACCAGAGATATCCTTCACCACTTACCACACCAAACCTAATATAAACCTTATCCCTACAATGGATATTCATTGCAGTCCAAAACACACATAAAAAGGTTAAAGGTTTGAATTATGGACAAAATTATTATCAGCCCAAGCAAATACGTCCAAGGTGAACAAGTACTTACATCTATCGCTCACTATGTGAAAACATTGGGTGAACGTCCGTTAGTAATTGCCGATGAGTTCGTGACTAACCTGGTTGGTGATGACGTCAAACAAAGTTTTGCTGACGAAAAGCTTCCACTCACTATGAACATTTTTGGTGGCGAATGTTCGCGCGTTGAGATTGAACGCATCACGGACATTTGTGCCACTCAAAAACACGATGTCATTGTCGGTATTGGTGGTGGTAAAACGTTAGATACAGCAAAGGCTGTTGCGTTTTACACCAAAATTCCTGTCGTGGTGGTTCCTACCATTGCCTCGACTGATGCGCCAACCTCAGCGCTTGCGGTGATATACACACCTGAAGGTGAATTTGCAGAATATTTGATGATCCCTAAAAACCCAGACATGGTCATCATGGATACGTCAGTCATCGCCAAAGCCCCTGTTCGCTTACTTGTATCGGGGATGGGCGACGCGCTTTCCACCTACTTTGAAGCTCGTGCCAACATGACTTCTGGTAAGGCAACAATGGCTGGTGGGTTAGCGACGCGTTCAGCACAAGCGCTTGCGAAACTTTGCTATGAAACCTTGCTTGAAGATGGTGTAAAAGCAAAAGCTGCGGTAGAAAATGGTGTGAGCACCAAAGCGGTAGAAAACATTATTGAAGCCAATACATACCTAAGCGGTATCGGTTTTGAAAGCAGTGGTCTAGCGGGTGCTCACGCTATTCATAACGGCCTAACTAAGCTTGAAGAGTGTCATCATCTCTATCATGGTGAGAAAGTCGCGTTCGGCACACTAGTTCAGCTGGTACTAGAAAACGCAGCGATGGAAGAGATTAATACGGTTCTTGCATTCTGCCGTTCTGTAGGTCTACCAACCAACTTATTTGATATGGGCGTTAAAGAGCTTAACCACGCTAAGTTGCGCGAGGTCGCCGAAGCCTCAACGGCCGAGGGAGAAACCATCCACAATATGCCATTCCCAGTGACGGCAGAAAATGTCTACTCTGCAATTCTAACCGCTCACCAGTTGGGTCAATAACTCACAAACCTTAAAATGGGTTTAAATAAAAAAGCGGCACATACTCTCGCATGTGCCGCTCAGGATTTTTGCTGTTAAGCGTAATTACTCAACCGTTACCGCTTTCGCTAGGTTACGTGGTTGGTCTACGTCCGTACCTTTGATCAGTGCTACGTAGTAAGACAGCAATTGCATTGGGATAGTGTAGTAGATCGCCGCCGTGATTTCACTAACGTGAGGCATCGTGATGATCTTCATTGTTTCATCGCCTTCGAAGCCTGCGTCTGCATCTGCGAATACGTATAGAAGGCCGCCACGCGCACGCACTTCTTCAACGTTTGATTTTAGCTTTTCAAGTAGGTCGTTGCTTGGTGCAACCACAACAACTGGCATGTCAGCATCAATTAGGGCCAGAGGACCGTGTTTCAGTTCACCCGCCGCGTACGCTTCTGCGTGGATGTACGAGATCTCTTTCAGTTTTAGAGACGCTTCCATCGCGATTGGGTAGAACTCGCCACGGCCTAGGAACAATGTGTGGTGCTTGTCTGCAAAATCCGTTGCTAGTGCTTCAATTTCTTTCTCGAAAGAAAGTGCCGCGTTGATTTGCTTAGGAAGTGCATGCAGCGCTTCAACGATCTCTTTTTCTTTCTCTTTGCTGATGCGGCCTTGCTCTTTACCTAGTGCCGTTACCAACATAAGTAGTGCAGAAAGTTGAGTCGTGAACGCTTTGGTTGAAGCCACACCGATTTCAACACCAGCGCGAGTCATGAACGCAAAATCTGATTCACGAACCAGAGAAGAGCCTGCTACGTTACAAATGGTCATCGCCGCCATGTAACCTTTCTCTTTTGCTAGGCGAAGTGCTGCTAGCGTATCAGCGGTTTCACCAGACTGAGACAACGTGATCAATAGGCTGTTTGGGCGAGTCACAAACTTGCGGTAACGGAATTCAGACGCGATTTCGACGTCACAGCTCACGCCTGCAATGTCTTCAAACCAGTAACGTGCCGTCATACCTGCGTTGTAAGACGTACCACACGCCACGATTTGTACGTGTTCTACTTTGCTTAGAATGTCTGCCGCGTGCACACCGATCGCATCTGTCACAACAGAATCTGACGTGATACGACCTTCCATTGTGTTGATCAACGCTTTAGGTTGCTCATAGATTTCTTTTTGCATGAAGTGACGGTATTGACCTTTATCACCTGCATCATGCTCTGCATTAGATTCAACAATTTCACGCTCAACTGGCTCACCCGTTGCATCAAACACAGTGACTTCACGGCGAGTAATTTCTGCTACGTCCCCTTCTTCTAGGTACATGAAACGGCGCGTAACGTTAAGTAATGCAAGTTGGTCAGACGCTAGGAAGTTTTCACCCACACCAAAACCGATCACGATCGGGCTGCCTGAACGCGCTACTACGATGCGTGAAGGATCTTTGCGATCCAACGCTACGGTGCCGTATGCGCCTTCAAGTTGTTTTGCTGTTTTTTGTACCGCTTCTAATAGCGTTTCTGAAGTACGAAGTTCCCACTCAACCATGTGTGCGATAACTTCTGTATCCGTTTGCGATTCAAACACGTAGCCACGAGATTGAAGCAGCTCACGCAGCTCTTCATGGTTTTCGATGATGCCGTTATGTACCACTGCGATATCACCAGACATGTGTGGGTGAGCATTGATTTCAGAAGGTTCACCGTGCGTCGCCCAACGAGTGTGCGCAATGCCAGTTCCGCCGATCACTTTTGCTTCTTCTACTGCATCAGCCAATTCTTGTACTTTACCCAAGCGACGAACGCGCGTTAGGTTTGATTCGCCATCAACAACCGCAACGCCAGCAGAGTCGTAACCGCGGTACTCTAAGCGGCGTAGACCTTCAACCAAAATTTCTGCAACATCTCGTTGTGCTACTGCACCTACGATTCCACACATGTGTTTATCTCCGTTTGTAGTTTTGTTCTTCCCTAGCCATGATTTCAAATAGAGGCAGCAAGCAAAGGCCTTTATCCAGAGGGAAGTAAAATATGAAACTGATTACATTATTAGGCGCAAATGACTTTCACGCCATGTTGTTCAATCTGTACTTTATGCTCTGCTTGGATATCTGCATCGGTCACCAACACATCAACTTGATGCCAAGCGAGCTCTAAGTTTGGGATCTTACGGCCGATTTTTTCGGACTCGATCATTACGATCACTTCACGTGACGCTTCTGCCATTACCTTACTTAAGCCAACCAACTCATTAAATGTCGTGGTTCCACGCTCGAGATCGATGCCATCCGCACCGATGAATAGTTGGTCAAAGTCGTAAGCTCGTAATACAGATTCGGCTACTTTGCCTTGAAAGGACTCTGAGTGCGTATCCCAAGTACCGCCAGTCATCAGCAGTGTCGGTTCGCTCTCTAATTCATTAAGAGCGTTAGCAACATGCAACGAGTTGGTCATGACCACTAAGCCACGTTTATCATTCAACTGTTGAATCAGCGCGGCAGTCGTGCTGCCACTGTCGATCACGATGCGATTATGATCGCGAATCAATGATGCTGCTGCTTTTGCTAAGCTTAACTTTCGAGTCGAAACATTAGCGCCCAATTCTTCGTGAATGACTTCCTTTGGGATAGCAATCGCACCGCCATAGCGGCGTAGAAGTTGGCCGTTTTTCTCTAAAGAAGCTAAATCCTTTCTAATCGTGACCTCTGAGGTTTCGAATTTCTGAGCAAGTTCATCAACGCTGACTTCTCCTAGTTCAGAAACCAAGTTAGAAATGGCGTGTCTTCTTAATTGAGTATTTCGTTTCGACATTTAAGTTTTGACTTTAAGTTTCGATGTGAAACTTATTATAGTCAAACCGAAACTTTTAAGTCCATTTATTTCGATCCAAAAAATTAATATTTCTCGATAAAACCTTGTCCTAAGACAATTCTTAAACAGTGATATTGGATTCATTCAGTGGTAGAATTCGCCACCGAAAAGAAAAAAAATTACAGAATTGAAGGCTATTTTTTTGCAACTTTCTGCATATAAAGTGGGATTAGTCACAAAAAGGTAACCAAAATCGCCGATCTTTTAGTCATAAAATGACTAAACTTGGTGAAAGACTTTCAGAATCTGAAGTTCTAATAATGAGACGAAAAATCGGTGGGTGACAGGTACTAAATGTCATCAAAAACGTCCTGACTTCAGAGTAAATAACCGACTTTCAAATTGTAACTATACTTACCGGAGAGTATCTTCCATGAAAAAGACCAAAATCGTATGTACGATTGGCCCTAAAACAGAATCTGTAGAGAAGCTAACTGAACTAGTTAACGCAGGCATGAACGTAATGCGCCTTAACTTCTCTCACGGTGACTACGAAGAACACGGCACTCGTATCGCGAACTTCCGTAAAGTAATGGAAGCTACTGGCAAACCACTAGCAATTCTTCTAGATACTAAAGGTCCAGAAATCCGCACTATCAAGCTAGAAGGCGGTAACGATGTTGATCTAGTAGCAGGTCAAGAATTCACTTTCACAACTGACACTTCAGTTGTAGGTAACAAAGATAAAGTTGCAGTAACTTACGCTGGTTTCGCAGCAGACCTAAACGTAGGTAACACTATCCTAGTAGACGACGGTCTAATCGAGATGGAAGTTATCTCTAAGACTGAAACTGAAGTTAAATGTAAAGTTCTTAACAACGGTGCACTAGGCGAAAACAAAGGTGTTAACCTTCCTGGCGTTTCTGTAAACCTACCTGCACTATCTGAAAAAGATAAGAACGACCTTAAGTTTGGTTGTGAGCAAGGCGTTGACTTCGTAGCAGCTTCTTTCATCCGTAAAGCGTCTGACGTTCAAGAAATCCGTGAAGTACTTGCTGCAAACGGCGGCGAGAACATCCACATCATCTCTAAGATCGAAAACCAAGAAGGTGTTGATAACTTCGACGAGATCCTAGAGCTTTCTGACGGCATCATGGTTGCTCGTGGTGACCTAGGTGTTGAAATCCCAGCTGAAGAAGTAATCTTCGCTCAGAAAATGATGATCGAGAAGTGTAACCGTGCACGTAAGATGGTTATCACTGCAACTCAAATGCTTGATTCTATGATCAACAACCCACGTCCTACTCGTGCGGAAGCAGGCGACGTTGCTAACGCAGTAATGGACGGTACTGACGCAGTAATGCTTTCTGGTGAAACGGCGAAAGGTAAATACCCTGTTGAAGCGGTAACTATCATGGCTCAAATCGCGAACCGTACTGACTCAGCGCTAAAAGCTGAACTAGGTTCTCGTCTAGACAGCCCACGTCTTCGCATCACTGAAGCAGTATGTAAAGGCGCTGTAGACACAGCTGAGAAACTAGCTGCTCCACTTATCGTTGTTGCAACTGAAGGCGGTAAGTCTGCACGTTCAGTACGTAAGTACTTCCCAACTGCAAACATTCTAGCGCTAACAACTAACAAGAAAACTGCTGCACAGCTAGTTCTAACTAAAGGTGTTACTCCTGTAGTTGTTGATTCAATCGAAAGCACTGACGCATTCTACGTAGCGGGTAAAGAACTTGCTCTAGAATCAGGTCTAGGTAACAAAGGCGATATCGTTGTTATGGTTTCTGGCGCTCTAGTTGCTTCAGGTACTACGAACACAGCTTCTGTACACGTGCTATAAGACTGAACTTTTAACACTTCAGTTTCTTGAGAAGGAGGGCTTATGCCCTCCTTTTTTATATGGCTTTCTTGCTCTCATAATAGGCTAATTGTATTATTTACCTCTATCAGAATTTCGTACTGTTTAATTTTATCGTCACGATTAAAGTTTCTATGAGGTGTATGTGTCTAGTCCCACTCTTACCGACAAAGTATTAAGAATGATCCGTCAGGATATTCTCGATGGCGAGCTTAAACCAGGTCAAAAACTCGTGGTTGCCGAACTCAAAGAGAAGTACAACGTAGGAGCGTCACCCATTCGAGAAGCATTGGTGCAATTATCTTGGAGCAAATACGTCAAACTCGAGCCGCAAAAAGGCTGCTGGGTTGCACCTGTATGTAAAGATGAGTTACATAACTTGTACGAAAGCCTGCAAATGGTCTCCGCATGCTTACTCAGTAAGGCAATTATGATTGGCGATGAAAAATGGGAACTGGATGTACTAACTGCTTATCACAAGTTATCCCGAGTAAAACCTGGCGAAAGCTTTTGTTGGAGGGAATGGGAAGAGCGCCAAAATCAGTTTCTTACTGCGCTGTTTGAAGGTGCTGGCTCTGTCAATATGTTTGGGTTTTTCCGCGATCTACTCACGCAAATTAAACGCTACCAATACTTCGCGATGCAGATTTTAGGCACAGGGAACCCTGGGCACTGTAATCTCGATGAGCAAGAAATACTGATGAAGGCATCGCTAGACAAAAAGAGTCAGGATGCTTTAGGTTATCTAGAGCGTTATTTGAGACAGTCAATACAGTGTATCGAAGCCGCCATCGACAACCAATGTCGCATACTGGCTAGCGAATAACGCTGAGACTAAAAAGCGGGGGTCTATCCCCGTTTTTTCGTTTTTGTAAAAGCACTAAGCAATATCATCATAACTATGACACAGCGATACGCAGTTACGCCCTGCACTTTTTGACTCATACAAAGCAATATCAGCACATTTATACGTTCTTGTACGATCAGAGGTTAAATCACTATACCCAGCACTGACAGTAATGCCTCTATCACTACGCATTTGAACCGCGACACGTAGCCTGTTCAATACAATTTCAGCCTCTTCTAGTGTTGTATGCGGCATGATCACTGCAAATTCCTCACCACCGACACGAGATACAAAGTCTGTGCTGCGGACTTCTTCTAGGAGGGTTTCTGCGACACTACAAATCACCTTGTCTCCTTCGTCGTGGCCTAGCTCGTCATTAATACGCTTAAAATGGTCAATATCAAACAACGCCAAACAAGCAGGAGGGCTATCAGGATAGCGTTCAATAATCCCCGCATATTGCGCCAATTGCTCTTCAAATTTTCGGCGGTTCCACAACCCCGTCAAGCCATCTTTTTCGCTTAGGTTTCGTAATTTTTCTTCTAACTCTTTTTGCCCAGAGATATCCACCAGCGACGTAATGTAATAACTCACTTTACCTGATTTGGTTAAATTCGCCTGAATACGCATTATTGCAGTAAAAACTTGATTAAACTTAGTTCGACAACGAATCTCCCCTTCCCATACGTGTTCACTCTTCAGTGTTTTCCAGATACTCAGGTTTGCTTCGAGATCTTCAGGTAAGAGAATTAAATGATGTGCACTCCAACCTTGGGCATGCTTGGTTGAGTAACCCATCATATTTTCAAACTCTTGATTAACCATGATGATTCTATGTGAAGCATCCGAGATCATCACCGCAGTCATACCATCAAGAGCAGCTCGAGCCAACTTCGATTCCATACTATGACGCCGATAATGCAGAGCAAGGGCTGCCGTCGGCAAAGTGAAGCCGAGCACCAAACTTAAAACAAAAAACGCTTCTTGGATTAAGTCATCAATATCCCTCTGAGCTCGGGATAATAACTGCTCATTGGTAAGATCAATAACCAGATGAAGAGGTTCGCTAGAAACAAACTGGATGGTGCGATACGCGACCAAATTCGAACCATTGTAAGCATAGCCCGAATCTTTTGAATTTAAACTACGCCAAATGTTTGGGTACATCCGGCCAAAATTAAATTGAGAGCGAGCGGGAATTATATGGCCATACAAACGAGCTGATTTAGGGCTATCAATGTAAAATCCGTCACTCTTAATCAGCTCAATATGGAAATCAAGCACTGACGAATAGTTGAGTCGAGAGGATAAATAGTCAATATCAACATTAAGCACAAGATACCCTTCGCGCTTTCCGTTAAGCGAAATAGGCATCAAAATACGCAGTGACGGGCTATAGGGATAGACTAACTCGCCATACTCTCGTTCTAAACCTATCCCCCACGAAGCGATTTCGCCATCGTCTAAGTTCTTAGCGAATTGAAAGTAATCTCGCTCTGACTTATTTTGCAATTTGATCGCGGGCAACGCAGCGCCTGTTTCAATCTCATAATTAATCCTCACTTTTTCTCGACCAGAAACATCAAGAAAGCGAATTTGCTTATACAACTTTTGATTGATTGCGACCGAGATCCACATGTCTTCTAAGATGGAACGGTTCACCCGGTTAGGTTGGCGCAGATATTCATACAGACTTTGGCTGTGACCAAGTAGGTCACTGATCGTTTCGATTTGATCCTGAATATTGCTGTATTCACGGCCAGTATAGGCCAATTGATGTAACGCTTCTTGAGCGGTGTTCTCAACATTGTTTTCTAACAACGTCAGATATTTCTGATAGTAGTAAGCGGCAGTGAGTGCACTAAAAAATAGTGCTGTCGCCAATAAGGTGCCGACTCGCTTAGGTACTTTCACACGTCTAATGCCTATCATGCTTACTAAAACGACAATTATATCATTAATTGTTATTTTCTAAACAAAAAAGCCACTTAGATTAAGTGGCTTTTCTATATGCAATCAGAGAGTTAAGGTTTGAGAGCTCGCTCTCCTCGCGCAATGCCAACGACACCACTACGAGCAACTTCGACAACTTCGGTCACTTCGGATATCGCTTGAATGAAGGCATCTAGCTTTTCACTCGTACCCGCAAGTTGTACGGTGTATTGGGAAGCCGTGACATCCACGATCTGGCCACGGAAGATGTCTGCCGTCCGCTTCACTTCTGCTCGCGCAAAACCACTGGCTTTCACTTTCACCATCATCAGTTCACGCTCAATGTGCTCATACTCGGTGACTTCTTGTACTTTCAGCACATCGATCAGTTTGTGTAACTGCTTCTGAATTTGTTCCAACTGCATCTCATCAGATGTCGTGGTAATGTTCATTCGCGACAGGGTTTCATCATCAGTCGGTGATACCGTCAAAGATTCAATGTTGTAACCACGTTGAGAGAACAAACCAACAACACGAGACAACGCACCCGGTTGGTTTTCCAATAGCAATGAAATAATGTGTCTCATATTAAGTTCTCTCCGTTTTGCTTAGCCACATTTTATCCATACCCTCACCTTTGATTTGCATCGGGTATACGTGTTCGGTTTCGTCTACGTTGATGTCCACAAACACCAGACGATCTTTCATATCCAACGCTTTTTGTAGCCCTTCTTCGAGCTGATCAGGCGTTTCGATACGAATACCGACGTGACCATAAGCTTCTGCAATCGCTGCAAAGTCAGGAACAGAACTCATGTAAGAATTAGAGTGACGACCTTGATAAATAATGTCTTGCCACTGTTTTACCATGCCTAAGAATCGGTTGTTCAGGTTGATGATCTTCACTGGAATGTCGTATTGCATGGCTGTAGACAATTCTTGAATGTTCATCTGAATACTGCCGTCACCAGTCACAACCACGACCTCTTCTTGTGGCATGGCAAACTTCACGCCCATACCAGCCGGAAGACCAAATCCCATGGTGCCAAGACCACCAGAGTTTATCCAACGGCGCGGCTTATTGAATGGGTAGTACAGCGCCGCAAACATCTGATGCTGGCCCACATCAGACGCCACATATGCGTCGCCATTAGTTAGCTTGTGCAGCGTTTCAATTACTTGCTGTGGCTTGATTCGTTCTGGAGACGTTTCATAAGACAAGCAGTTGCGGTCACGCCATACTTGAATGTCATCCCACCATGCAGTGATAGCATCTTGATCATTTCCACTACCTTGCTCTGCAAGCAGCCCGAGCATGGTTGTCAGCACTTTTTCCGCAGAACCTACGATCGGCAAATCCACTTTCACGTTTTTCGAGATCGATGACGGGTCGATATCAATATGCATCACTTTTGCGTTTGGGCAGTACTTTTCAAGGTTGTTGGTTGTACGGTCATCAAAACGCACACCGATACCAAAAATAAGATCGGCTTCATGCATTGCCATATTAGCTTCGTAAGTGCCGTGCATACCCAACATGCCCAGTGAGTTTTTATGTGTACCCGGGAATGCCCCCAAGCCCATCAAAGTACTCACAACGGGTAGGTTCAGTTTGTCGGAAAGCTCTAAAATATGTTCATGGGCGCCAGAAATCACCGCACCACCACCGATATAAAGCACTGGTTTTTTCGCTTCTAATAGCGATTTAAGCGCTTTTTTAATCTGGCCTTTATGGCCCGAAGTTGTCGGCTTGTAAGAGCGCATTGAAAGCGTTTCTGGATATTGATAAGGCAGTTTGATTTGCGGGTTCATTACATCTTTTGGCAAATCAATCACAACTGGACCAGGTCGACCTGTAGTCGCGATATAAAACGCTTTTTTGATTGTTTCAGGAATATCTTCCGCTTTTTTTACTAAAAAGCTGTGTTTGACCACTGGGCGGGAGACACCGACGATGTCACACTCTTGGAAAGCATCATTACCAATTAGGCTATTCGGTACGTTACCCGAGATAACGATCATTGGGATAGAGTCCATATACGCTGTTGCAATACCCGTAATGGTATTGGTCGCGCCCGGCCCCGAGCACACAAGTACGACACCCGGTTTACCGGTAGCTCGAGCGTAACCATCTGCCATATGAGTGGCGGCTTGCTCATGCCTTACAAGTACGTGTTTGATTTGATCGGTTTTGGCATGCAGTGCATCGTAGATATCCAAAACAGAGCCACCTGGGTAGCCAAAGATCTGCTCTACGTGCTCTTCTATCAGAGATTGAACCACCATCTCTGCGCCTGACAACATTGCTGTCATAATTGCTCTCCTTAGCCAGTTTCCTCACCGTAAGGTCAACGGATTGGTCTGGTTTTACATAGTCTAGGTCTTATTCGTAGCCTAATCGAAATACTTCCACGTTTTCGGCTATGTCTTGCGTTCGTCATAACATCCCGCAAGGTTACCCAACAAATGTAACGTTTTATTATCAAAGGGTCTAATGAGAGATTGGTCTACTTTTTAAACAAGATACTAGTAATTAGAATGTTAGTAGGAATAGCAGCCACACATCTCCTATTTCACAGTACAACCTAAAAATTTAACGCTCAAAAAAAGAACATTATTTCATAAGCTGTTAGCTACAGGGTGCGAAATAGCGTTATTTGACGAGCAGAACAGAAAAAATCAATACAAACAAAAATCCCCAGCAATGCGCGATCACATCACTGGGGATTTTTTCATCAATATAAAATCTAAGTCAGCTTAAGTTACTTTTTATCCGACTTTTCCTTATACATTTCTTCAATTTCATCTTGGTATTTGTCATTGATGACTTTACGACGAAGTTTTTGAGTTGGCGTTAACTCACCATCATCCATAGAGAAAGCTCTTGGTAACAATTTAAACTTCTTCACTTGTTCAAACTTTGCCAACTCTTTTTGAAGATCGTTCACACGCTTCTCAAGCATCTCGACCACCTGGTGGTGCTTAATCAACTCAACGCGATCGTGATATTTGATATTCAGCTCTTTCGCGTACTCTTCTAGCGAGTCATAACAAGGCACGATAAGCGCAGAAACAAACTTACGAGTATCCGCAATGACTGCGATTTGCTCGATGAAGTGGTCTTTACCAATCGCACCTTCAATCATTTGTGGAGCGATGTATTTACCACCTGAAGTTTTCATCAACTCTTTGATACGATCGGTGATGAACAAGTTGCCATTTTCATCAATGTAACCAGCGTCGCCCGTTTTTAGGAAACCGTGCTCATCAAAGGTCTTTTCCGTCTCTTCTTGCATTTTGTAATAGCCACGCATCACCATTGGACCACGAACCAGAATCTCGTTGTTTTCGCCGATCTTAACCTGTGCGCCAGGCATCGACATACCAATAGAGTCGGGGTTAAAACATTTATCATCCCAACACGATACTGTCGCCGTGGTTTCAGTCATGCCGTAGCCCAACTTAACGTTGATACCAATCGCATGGAAGAATCGACCGATGGTTTCATCCAGCTTTGCACCACCACAAGGCATAAAGTTGATTTGCCCGCCAAGTAGCGCACGCAGTTTGCTCAGAACCAACTTATCCGCCAAAGCGTATGACTTACGCAGCAAGAGCGATGGCTGACGTTTTTCTTGATGACAAGCGGCCATTTTTGCGCCCATGTTGACTGCCCAAGTAAACATGATCTTACGATGAATCGGCGCGCGAGACACTTTCTCATGAATCGCAGAGAAGATCTTCTCATAGAAACGCGGTACGGCACACATCACGGTAGGTCGCACCTGGCTCAGTGCATCACGTACTTGCATGGTGTCTTGCAAATAGCAGTTGGTCGCCCCTTTGTACAATACATAAAAGGTCCAAGCGCGCTCAAATACGTGTGACAACGGAAGGAAACATAATGACACGTCACTTTGAGAAAGGCTCAAGCGCTGATCGTGCCCTTCCAATTGCGCCGCAATGTTTGCGTAGTCCAACATAACGCCTTTTGGCTGGCCTGTTGTACCCGAGGTGTAGATCAGCGTGAGTAGATCATCTTCTTTTGCCTGATCTAAACGCGCGTCCAATTCAACTTGATATGTAGTGTCGCCTTTGGCAACAAATGCTTGCCAAGAGATAACGAAATCATGATCGCCAAGTTCTATATCATCAGACATCGCAACAATGAGCTCTAACTGTTCGCACTGGTCGAAAATGCTCACGGCTGCATCAAATTGAGGCTGTTCACCAACAAACAGAACTTTGACGTCTGCATTGTTAATGATGTACGCCGACTGGGCGGCAGTATTGGTTGGGTAAATAGGTACTGTCACGCTGCGTAATTGCAGTGCTGCGATATCAGCGATCGTCCATTGCGGCATGTTGTTCGAGAAAATGCCGATCTTATCTTGGACTCCTAATCCCTGAGCCAAAAGTGCAAGTGATAAAGCATCAACTTGCTGACCAAATTGCGTCCACGTAATACCTTGCCACTCCTCACCCACTTTATGCTTGAGTGCAACGCGTGTACCACCGTTCGCAATTTGTTCACGAATACGTTTAACGATATGAAAATCTAACTTGGCCATTCTTTTACTTACCTTTTGGCTTACAGGCGTAAGCTAATTGAGCGAACAAGTGTACTCACGGCTTGCTAAAACGCAACTGACCAGTATCAAACTTATCACTAATAAGAGACAACTATCACTTATACGTCGCGAACGTACCTCAAATTGCTGAATGATTACTCTATTTAACTTACTGTTTCGATTGTTGATTACGAAAACAAAAAGCCCCGAGAGACAAAAATCGCTCGGGGACCAATGAATTGTAAAAATTGATGATTACCAATATGGTCTAATCGAGAAGACCAAACGTCATCTTATTTTGCGGCAACGACTTCACCACAAGTGATCATCAGTTGATCGCGTAGCCAAATGTGGCCTTTATCTTTTTCACTTGATTCATGCCAGCTTAAGAAACCGCTGATTTCTTTGTTCGCAAATGGAAAATCAAGAATTTGCAGTTGATCGCTGTTTACCGCATTTTCCGCCATCCAACGTGGTGCAATAGTCACAAGCTCAGATTGACCCACCACGTATAGTAGGTTGCTTAAACTAGAACCTTCATACGCCGCTTGGCAATCCAGTTCACGGTACGCTTGCTCTGAGAAACTACGTTGGCCATGCACTTTCGATAACTTCGCATGCTTTTCGTTAAGCAGTTGCTCAGCCGTCACACCACCTTGAATGCGTGGGTGTGTTTTTGATGCGATAACCACTAATTCATCTTTGAAGATTTCAGTGCTTGAGAAACCTTGCTCATCAAAACGAGCGTAGTCGATCACGAAATCAATTTCTTGGTAGCGCATACGCTCAGACAACAAACGGTCAAATTCTGCATCTAGGTGAAGCTGAACGTTTGGTGCTTGTTGATTCACTTTTGCCATGATCTTCGGAGCAAAACGCATGTCACAAGGGCTGCAAATCGCAAGCTTGAATAAGCGAGTCGAAGATTCTGGTTGGAATACAGAGCTAGGAAGTTCATTGCGAATCAGCTGTAGTGCTTGGCGAATAGGGCCAAACAGTTGACGTGCTCGTTGCGTAGGCTGAATACCACGGCCTTGGCGCATGAATAGCTCGTCGTTAAACATCACTTTTAAGCGTGCCACGGCGTTACTTACCGCCGGCTGAGACATGCCTAGGTTATGTGCTGCACGAGTAATATTTTGCTCTTGCATTACAGCATCAAATACAGTCAGTAGGTTTAAATCTACACCACGCAAAGTGCTTTCCATACGGTAGCTAGCAATTGCGCTCATCGCGTCTTTCTTCTCTAACATTGAGTGCGCCTCTTTTGTAATCGTCAACTTTGTTCATTAAATTCATAACGAATAGAATCCCATCTCGCACAAAAGACGGCGGCTGGATTCGAATCATTTTACGAATAGATAACCTAACTTTTTATTATATTTATCGTCCGGATACTTCCGGCTCGAACTGTACTATCAACTAATCGATTGCGGTTTCGCAACTAGATTGATATTTAATCAGTAAATTTTAGCCAATTAGGTATTTATTTATTAAATAACAAAGACTTGATAAAAACATAAAAAACTATAAAACACGTAAAAATGCATTCTTTGAGGACGTATTTAGCAAATTGATAGGACAGGCGGTCAACACAAGCATGCATTTAGCTCAGTTATTAGTTGTAATAAGAACAACAGATGACAGCTATATCTCTGATTGAATTTTGCACTTATCAGTCAAATTATCAGCAAATACACACTGAATAGAAATGAGAGAGGAAGAATAAAAATGCAGCCTTCCAAACAGAAAGGCTGCAACAAAATCGTGTCAAAAATGGAAGGAACAATGTACTTAGAACAACGTACTTAAATGTTCGACACGTAACTTGGAAAATCAACCTGCTCCCACAGCTGTCTGGATAACTCTGCTTTTGAATCCCATGCACCTTGCAGTACCCAATGAACAATAGCCTGAGCAACATCTGGGTATTTCACACTTTCGGCTTGTTGCTCCTTTAGCCACTGGCGTACTGCGGAAATGTCTAAGCTCTCCATCGACATCGCAAGCCCTAAATCTTCTAAGGTCGCAACATTGCTCTGCTGCTCGAATTGACCCGCGAGTGGCTTTAGTAACAATTTTTTCCCCAAAGACAAGGCTTCTGAAGGAAGCTCAAACCCACCATTAGCAATGACACCACTACAGCGATGCAAATGATGCTGGAAGTTGCTGTGGCATAAAGGGCGCAGTTCTATGTTTTCTACCTGCTCACATTCGATCACATCCGGGTGATAACAGATAAACGCTTGTTGATTAAAGTGGAACAATAAGTCCGAGATATCTTCAATCGATTCGAACGGTAGATACACCAACACGAAGTCGTCGTTTTCTGCTTGGCTATCGACGGTATGCACTATCGGTGGTAACAAAGGTTGATCAAAATGATGCCAATGCAAACCAAGGTGATGTTGAGAAGGCGCAAAGTATTCAATGACGGATTTATCTAACCAACTTGCTCCCTTTAGTGGCACTGGATAACGGAAAGCATTTTGGTGGCTGATACCAATAGAAGGCTTATTTTGTTGTCTCGCTGCCCACGCAGTCACAGGTTCGAAATCATTAATGATAAGATCGTAGGACGACAGATCGAGTTGCTTAACTTCTTTGAAAAACTGCACCAAATTGTTATTCAATGCTGTTTTCGCGTAGTTTACAGAGCCTTTTTCGGTAATAAAGGTGAAGCCTCGGCGAGTCTGGTAATCGCCAAATGCTTCCATTGAAAAGTATTTTTCCGGCGCTCGCCCAGAAAACAAAAAGTCGACCTCAACATCGTGCTCTTTAAACGCATGACTCATCGCCCTTGCGCGTGCAATATGTCCGTTTCCTGTCCCTTGAACACCGTACAAGATTTTCATCAATTAGCCTCCTAACATCGCAATCGCTAATCCACCACAAAGACTGCCAAGCAGTGCACCAATGATGACATCGGTAAAAAAGTGCACACCCAATAAGATTCGCGCGGTTCCAATTAAACTTGCCCAAAAGAATGCAGCAACGCCTAGGCTCGGATAGAAATGGTCAATCAGCGTCGCCATGACAAACGCAGCGGCAGTGTGTCCTGAAGGAAGACTGTAGCGATCAGAGGGGGTAATAAAAGCAGGAAGGAGTGCATTAAGCTCTTCAGGGCGACGACGCTTAAAACTATTTTTCAGCGTCCAATAAATTGGTAGCTCGATAGCAAAAGCAAGTAAACCCGCCAGTAAAAACCAGACTCCTTGCTCCTTATCTAAATACCAAGCTAATAACCCCAACACCAAGTAAAGATGCCCGTCACCACTGTGGGAAACTCCTTTACTGATATTGGCGACTTGTTGATTAAAACGGTGCTTAAGACAAACACTAGAGAGCGCTAAATCAAACTTAGCAATGGTTGCAATTGGCTGTGTAATTGTCTCTATGGTTCTCATGTGACCTTTCCTTACTTTGACAACGCCTTTTTGTGAAAAGTAGGAGGTTTAGGTGACAACAGCATGACGGGAGTTTGGACAATTAATGACAAAGGCCAAATTAAGGTGTGCCCAACGATTTATCTATTGGGCATAACCATAAAAATAGAACATTAAGAAGGGTTTGATGGTTGCGGTTGAGGGGTGTCTATATACCAGACTTTTCTCTTCTTGCGGCAGGCGCGCAAAGAGCCTGTCGTCATGTCACCATCTTTTGTTAGCTCATAGCTCAGTGAGCGGCAAGTATAGTTTCCCGACAGTTCATGCTCTATACTCGTTTTCTCCGTTTTACTCGAGTTAGGCTCTAGTAGAGGGTTAGGCTGAGTAGATAAAATGTCACGATTTATCACATTGCTGCGCGCATAATCCTTATGGACATAACCTTTTATCACTCCTTTCTGTTCAACGAGAAACCAAGGTTGATCAACCACTTTTGCTAGCACATTAAAGACTTCCCCTTTCGATAATACGCCAAGCTTTGCCCCTTCAAGACTCGGTTTGGAGCGTAGGTTTAATGTGGTCTTAGAGCGGTAAGAGACATCCATAAACTCTACTGGGTTTGAGGTATCGACACCTTCAGTGGTTGGTCGGAAAACTTCCGCTTGCTGTTTCTCACTAGGCTGGACACGGATCTTCCACCAAGAATACGTTTCCGGATCTTTACCTTTAAACTTATTTCGGCTGTCAGACTCAAGGGCAACAAGCATCTGATTCAAGAACGATTCGCGTCCTTCATAACTCAAAAATCGATCCATTTGATCATTGATGACCATGACGCTCTGTGAGTGATCATTCATAACAACGGGGGAAGCCACTTCCACATAGGTCTGCGATTGAAACAGCTGACAACCCGACAAGCTGACCAGAGTAAGTACTATGGCTGAACGTCCAAATTGTTTTGTTAACCTCATTCTTTCCCTAACCCTTATATTTCTTTTACCTAGTGCAACTGCACTACTATAAATGGTCATTCAAAACTTTTGCCAAACAATTCGGACCTTTGTGTGACAAGTCGCAATCCCGATGCTTGTTTCGGTAATGAAACGTCGCAAACTTGATGAGAACTTACTTCTTCTAGCACGTTTCTATCGCATCATGTTGTTTCACTTAGTGCATCATTTTTTTCAAGCAAACGAAAAGACTCATCCGATATGAATAAAAAATCGACTTTAGGGTTGACGCGCTTCATGGAGTGCGGTACTAATTTGTTAACTTAATTATGTGGAAAGCTTAACAACTATGTCAGCTCATTTTTCTATCCTGCTTAGCCTCCTCCTGATCGTGACCAGTTCGCGCGGGTAGGCTGTGGAAGAAAAATAACCACACCAATTTCTAAGAACCCGCATGAGAATGCGGGTTTT
Source organism: Vibrio sp. Vb2880 (assembly GCF_033337975.1). Taxonomy (NCBI): domain Bacteria; kingdom Pseudomonadati; phylum Pseudomonadota; class Gammaproteobacteria; order Vibrionales; family Vibrionaceae; genus Vibrio; species Vibrio sp. Vb2880. The sequence continues at coordinate 232,946 of NZ_JAWORT010000006.1, read as the reverse complement.
TTTATATCTAAATACTGGAAGTAAACGATTCACTTGCGCGAAAGTGCAGAAATCAGGAAGGAAGCAAACATGAACGATCAGGTCATTATATTCGACACCACATTGCGTGATGGCGAGCAAGCGTTGTCAGCAAGCTTGACGGTTAAAGAAAAACTGCAGATTGCCTATGCGCTGGAAAGACTCGGCGTTGATGTTATCGAAGCTGGCTTCCCAATCTCTTCACCAGGTGATTTCGAGTCTGTACAAACCATCGCAAAAAACATAAAAAACAGTCGAGTTTGTGCCCTTTCGCGTGCCGTTGCGAAAGACATTGATGCTGCCGCTGAAGCCTTAAAAGTGGCTGACCAATTCCGTATCCACACGTTTTTAGCCACATCCACCATTCACGTAGAAGACAAACTACGCCGCAGCTACGACGATGTACTAGAAATGGCAGTCAACGCCGTTAAACATGCGCGTAACTACACTGATGATGTCGAGTTTTCTTGTGAAGATGCAGGTCGTACTCCAATCGACAACCTATGTCGCATGGTAGAAGCCGCCATCAATGCAGGTGCGAGTACAATCAACATTCCAGATACCGTTGGCTACACGGTACCAAGTGAGTTTGGTGGGATTATTGAAACCCTATTTAACCGCGTTCCGAACATTGATAAAGCGATCATCTCCGTTCACTGTCACGACGATTTGGGGATGTCAGTTGCCAACTCTATTGCCGCCGTTCAAGCTGGAGCACGTCAGATAGAAGGCACGATCAATGGCATTGGAGAGCGAGCGGGTAACTGTTCACTTGAAGAGATCGCAATGATCATCAAGACGCGTCAAGAGTTTTTGGGCGTTCACACTGGCATTAAGCATGATGAAATTCACCGCACCAGTAAGTTGGTTAGCCAGCTATGCAATATGCCGATTCAAAGCAACAAAGCAATTGTGGGTGCAAATGCGTTTAGCCACTCTTCAGGCATCCACCAAGATGGCATGTTGAAGAATAAGAATACCTACGAAATCATGACCCCTGAGTCTATTGGCCTAAAAAACCAAGCTCTGAACCTAACCAGCCGCAGCGGTCGCGCTGCCGTGAAGAGCCATATGGACACCATGGGTTACAACGAAGACGAGTACAACCTAGACGCGCTGTATGCGGATTTCTTGAAACTTGCTGACCGCAAAGGCCAAGTGTTCGATTACGACCTAGAAGCCCTAATGCACTTCTCGAACTTGCGTGAAGAAGATGACTTCTACAAATTGAGCTACCTAAGCGTGCAGTCTGGCAGCGTAATGGCCACCACCAGCATCAAAATGCAATGCGGTGATGAAGAAATGTGTGAAGCAGCGGTCGGTAATGGCCCAGTTGATGCGCTATACCAATGTATCTACCGCGTGACAGGCTACGACATCGTTCTGGATAAATTCGACCTAACCGCGAAAGGCGAAGGTGAAGATGGTTTGGGTCAAGCAGACATCATTGCCAACTACAAAGGTCGCAAATACCACGGTACGGGTGTTTCCACCGACATCGTTGAGGCTTCCGGCCAAGCATTATTGCACGTTATTAACAGCATTCATCGTGCAGATAAAATCGAAGAAATGAAGCAGAAAAAGATTGCGACTGTGTAATAACAACCGGGCTACACGGCTCAGGAAAGAACACGCTCGTTGAAATAATTAAGCTCAAAATTAGAAAACTTAAAGGATTAACATGACAGACAAATCGTACAAAATTGCCGTCCTACCCGGTGACGGCATTGGCCCGGAAGTAATGGCGCAGGCACATAAAGTATTGGATGCAATCGAAAAGAAACATGGTATTGCGTTTGAGCGTGACGAGCATGATGTCGGTGGTATCGCGATCGACAATCACGGTTGCCCACTTCCAGAGAGCACAATAAAAGCATGTGAAGAGTCTGATGCAGTCCTATTCGGCTCGGTTGGCGGCCCTAAGTGGGAGCACTTACCACCAAACGACCAACCTGAACGCGGTGCCCTACTTCCACTACGCAAACACTTCCAACTGTTCTGTAACTTACGTCCAGCGCAAATTCACTCAGGTCTTGAACCTTTCTCACCGCTACGTGCAGACATCTCGGGTCGCGGCTTTGATATCGTGGTAGTCCGTGAACTGACGGGTGGTATCTACTTCGGCCAACCGAAAGGTCGTGAAGGTGAAGGCGCAACAGAAAAAGCATTTGATACTGAGGTGTACCACCGCTTTGAGATCGAACGTATTGCAAAAATCGCTTTTGAGTCTGCTCGTCTACGTCGCAAAAAAGTGTGCTCTATCGACAAAGCGAACGTTCTACAAAGCTCTATCTTATGGCGTGAAGTAGTCGAAGAAATCGGAAAAGACTACCCAGATGTCGAGTTGTCACACATGTACATTGATAACGCGACTATGCAGCTTATCAAAGACCCTGCTCAATTCGACGTAATGCTGTGTTCAAACATCTTCGGCGACATCATTTCTGATGAATGCGCGATGATCACAGGCTCTATGGGTATGTTGCCATCAGCAAGTCTAAACGAAAGCAAATTCGGTCTGTACGAGCCAGCAGGCGGCAGTGCACCAGATATCGCAGGCAAGAACATCGCTAACCCTGTGGCACAAATCCTATCTGCTGCACTGATGCTGCGTTATAGCCTAGGTGAAGAAACGGCGGCACAAGACATCGAAACGGCAGTTTCAAAAGCACTATCAGCGGGTGAGCTAACGGGTGACCTTGCTGGTGACAACCCTGCACTTTCGACGTCTGAGATGGGCGATAAGATCGCTGAGTACATCTTAAACTTGTAATACAGAACAGATTCATAATAAATACTAAATCCTCTATCCACCAATGACTTACCTCTAAGTCATTGGTGCTAAAACAAAGCAACAAGGATAACGAGGAAAGGAAGCAAACAATGGGCAAAACACTATACGAAAAAGTCTACGACGCACACGTTGCCGTCGCAGCAGAAGGGGAAAACCCAATCTTGTACATCGACCGTCACTTGGTACATGAAGTGACGTCTCCGCAAGCATTTGACGGCTTGCGTGAAAAAGGTCGTAAGGTGCGTCAGGTCAGCAAAACTTTTGCCACCATGGACCACAACGTTTCAACAACCACCAAAGACATCAACGCATCCGGTGAGATGGCTCGTATCCAGATGGAAACGCTATCGAAAAACTGTGAAGAGTTTGGTGTTACTCTTTACGACATTAACCATAAATATCAAGGTATTGTGCACGTTATGGGCCCAGAGCTTGGTATTACCCTACCGGGCATGACCATTGTTTGTGGTGACTCGCACACTGCTACACACGGTGCGTTCGGCTCGCTAGCTTTTGGTATTGGAACATCTGAAGTTGAGCACGTATTAGCAACTCAAACGCTAAAACAAGCGCGCGCTAAAACGATGAAGATCGAAGTGAAAGGCAAAGTGGCTCCGGGCATTACTGCGAAAGACATTGTGCTAGCCATCATCGGTGAAACGACAGCAGCAGGCGGTACAGGCTACGTAGTTGAATTCTGTGGTGAAGCGATCACTGACCTTTCAATGGAAGGCCGCATGACCGTATGTAATATGGCAATTGAGCTAGGTGCGAAAGCCGGTTTGATTGCACCAGATGAAACCACGTTCGAATACATCAAAGGCCGTAAATTCTCACCCCAAGGTGCCGACTTTGATGCAGCAGTAGAATACTGGAAAACATTAAAAACGGACGATGATGCTCAGTTTGATGCAGTCGTGACACTAAACGCAGCGGATATCAGACCACAAGTCACTTGGGGTACTAACCCAGGCCAAGTGATCGCAGTAGATCAACCGATCCCAGCACCAGAAAGCTTTGCCGACCCAGTAGAAAAAGCATCGGCAGAAAAAGCATTGGCTTACATGGGCCTAGAGGCAGGCAAGTCATTGTCTGATTACAACGTTGATAAAGTCTTCGTTGGTTCTTGTACTAACTCACGTATCGAAGACATGCGCGCAGCCGCTGAAGTAGCGAAAGGTCGCAAAGTCGCGCCTCACGTTCAAGCGCTGATCGTTCCTGGCTCTGAGCAAGTAAAAGCGCAAGCAGAAGCGGAAGGCTTGGACGTTATCTTTAAAGAAGCGGGCTTTGAGTGGCGCCTACCAGGTTGCTCGATGTGTCTAGCAATGAACAATGACCGTTTGGGTCCACATGAACGTTGTGCGTCTACTTCAAACCGTAACTTTGAAGGCCGCCAAGGTCGTGATGGCCGTACCCACCTAGTGAGCCCTGCGATGGCAGCGGCGGCAGCAATTGCTGGTCACTTTGTAGATATTCGTGAACTAGACTAAGGAGCAAACCAATGTCAGGCTTTAAACAACACACAGGCTTAGTTGTTCCTCTAGATGCAGCGAACGTTGATACTGATGCCATCATTCCAAAGCAGTTCCTACAAAAGGTCTCTCGCCTAGGCTTCGGTAAGCACCTATTCCATGACTGGCGCTTCCTAGACGATGCTGGCGAACAGCCAAATCCAGAGTTCGTGATGAACGCACCTCGCTACCAAGGCGCATCTATCTTGCTGGCTCGTGAGAACTTCGGCTGTGGCTCATCTCGTGAGCACGCACCGTGGGCACTAGCGGATTACGGCATCAAAGCGATGATCGCTCCAAGCTTTGCCGATATTTTTTACGGCAACTCGATCAACAACCAAATGGTACCAGTTCGCTTGACTGAGCAAGAAGTGGATGAAATCTTCCAGTTTGTTGAGGCGAATGAAGGTGCAGAAGTCGAGGTCGACCTAGAAGCGAATGTGGTTCGCGCCAACGGCAAAGAGTACAGCTTTGAAATCGATTCGTTCCGTCGTCATTGCTTGCTAAACGGTTTGGACAACATTGGCCTAACCCTTCAGCATGAAGATAAGATTGCCGAGTACGAGGCAAATATCCCGAGCTTCTTGCGTTAAGACGCGTTAGTACATACACAAATCAAGGGCTGGCAATTGTCGGCCCTTTTAATTATTTAGACAACTGATTTTATATCGCTTTGCTTACGGAATACCGAACGCCTCTGTTGAAATTCGTCATCCTGAACAGCGACGAAGGAGTGTGATTCAGGATCGACTGCCAGAGCGCACTGTGCAGATTAATACTGCCTTTACTCAAGAGTTTGTGGGTATTAGATTCCTGATATCGCTTATGCTCCTCGGAATGACGGCGAATAAAGGCCACTGATTACTGAAAGAAAACAAGCACTAAACTGGTCTACACTATCAACAATATCTCATTCAAAGGTATCTCTATGAAGCGTCTGTTATTGCTGTTGTGTGCTCTGGTTTCTTTCTCGACATTTTCCGCTCCAAAATCCGACTTATGGCCATATTGGAAACAATCGAATCAAGCCAACCAAACCCAAATTTCTCATCAAGAATGGCAACAACTACTCGATACTTATTTAGTTGAACAAGGCGAGAATACCTTGTTTCGTTACAGCCAAGTCTCCTCTGTCGATAAAACCAAGCTGAAACAATACATCCAGCGTTTGGCAAAACTAGACCCTCTACAATACAGCCAAGCAGAGCAGTATGCCTATTGGGTAAACCTTTACAACGCCATCACGGTAGATCTTATTTTGGATAACTATCCAGTCGAATCAATCACCAAGCTAGGTGGCTTATTTAGCTTTGGTCCTTGGGGAGACGATGTGGTCGTAGTCAACGGGAAGGATCTAACTTTAAACGATATTGAACATCGCATTTTACGTCCAATTTGGAATGACCCGAGAACACATTACGCGGTTAACTGTGCCAGCTTGGGATGCCCTAATCTGCAGTCTCAAGCATTCACTGCTGACAACACGCAAGTTCTACTGGATAGTGCCGCCAAAACATTTATTAACAGCAGCAAAGGCGTATCTATCCAAGGTAACACGGCACAGCTGTCTTCTATTTATGATTGGTTTGCAACGGACTTTGGTGGAGAAAAACAAGTCTTCAACCACATCGCAAAGTACGCACCGCAATACAAAAATTTCTCTGGTAAAGTGAAATACGAATACGATTGGGACTTGAATCAAGCCAACTAAACTGGAGAGATTTGAGGTCAATTAGCGTTAGGATCATGATAGGCCAAAAGCTAAAGACACCGGCAACTCAAAAACTAAGACATAAAAAAGGGCACTGAGTGCCCTTTTTAAATCCAATACTTGATAGAAAACGTCCGACTACTTGAAGCCTTTGACTTTCTTAATCAGATCGTAAGCGTTTTGAATCTCTTGAGATTTCTCTTTCGCGACGTTCATCATCTCTGGTGGTAAACCTTTAGCCATCAATTTGTCCGGGTGATGCTCGTTCATCAGTTTACGATAAGCACGCTTAACGGTTTTACTGTCGGCATCTGAAGACACATCCAGAATTTTGTACGCGTCGGCCAACTGATCCGCTTGTGAAGCTTGTTGCCAGCTACCACCAGAAGATTGGCCTTGATGCTGACCATGAAAACCACCCTGGCTTTGGAAACGGAATGCGGCTTCTTGCATTTGCAAGCGACGCTCTAGCTGCTCAGAAGAGAAACCCAAACCACGTGCTATTTTGTGTAACACATTTCGTTCACTAGGATGAATCGAGCCATCTGCAAAGGCCGCCGAGATTTGCAGCTCTAAGAAAAATTGCAACAAGTCAAAGCGACCAGCTGTCGAAATTTTCACACGAACAAGAACATCTTCTAACGGAAAGTCGCTGTCTTTACCTTCACGAAACGCGTCTTGCGCTGCGCGACGCTGTTCGCCATGCAAATTCATGCGGTCCATCATGGCAGAAGCCAGTTGGATTTCCTCTTTGGTGACTTGGCCTTTCGCTTTTGCCACATGTCCCATTACCGCAAACGCCGCTTTAAAAAACTCTTCTTGGCGCTGAGCTTGACTTGGCCCTTTTCCAAAGCCGCCAGTAGAGAACCCGGCTTGACTCAAGCGACGTGCTTTATCGAATTGATGGCCAATAAATAAGCCAAAGAGTAAACCTAGCGGCCCGCCAAGTAACAAGCCAAAAAAGGCACCCAGAATTTTGCCAAAAATATGCATTATGTGTTCTCTATCAATGAATTTTTATCGACGACGGCGGTCTTATAGTGCCGGATGCAACGATTTCCTTTATGATAATGGAATTAGTTTTATTTCGGCTAGGCCATTTCGCCTGCTTATCTTTGCAGCTATTTTGTCGTCATTATGCCACAGTGAATCAATACGCTGGGATAAATGCGACTATAGTTGATTCATTTGGCTATTACGCTAGGGTACAACAAGCCCTATAGCCATCGAGTAGTAGTGACACAGGAAAGTTCAATTCAATGCAACATTTCTCCCGCACATTTTTAGCGGCCTCTATCAGCACCGCCTTGTTTGTACCCACCACTCAAGCTGAAGCGAATATCCATGATAGTGTGCAGGAAATGCCCGCCACAGATCAATGTTTGGTCGATACAAGTGGCGAGGAGGACGCTCTTAATACCCCAGTAGTGGTAGAAGCTGACACCCTGCAAGCCATCAATGGTGACAAAGCTCAGTACTCAGGTAATGTACAAGTCACCCAAGGCCAGAAGAAAATTACCGCAGATAGCGTAACGCTGCACCAACAAGACAACGTCGTGGTTGCCGAAGGCAACGTGACTTTCAATGACGGCCAAGTCAAAGCTCGATCTGATCGTGTTACTAACGACATTAATCAAGATACGTTTTCACTTGAGAACACCGATTATCAGTTCCTTTGCCAACAAGGCCGAGGCACTGCAGCCTATATCGCTCGCACAGGTCAGTCGGTTTATGAACTCGAAGACGGCTCTATCACATCGTGCCCTCAAGGCGATAATTCATGGCGATTGGTTGCGTCAGGCATCGATGTTGACCAAGATGAAGAGACAGCGACGCTGCACCACCCTCGATTTGAAGTGTTAGATGTGCCTGTTTTCTATGTGCCGTATCTAACCATGCCAATTGGAGATACGCGTAAAACGGGTTTCCTCTTCCCTTCTTTATCGTACGGTTCTAGTGATGGTATGGAAGTCGAGGTGCCATTCTATTGGAACATCGCGCCTCAATATGACATGACACTCACCACGCTCTATATGCAGCAACGTGGTACAAAACTCGATACTGATTTCCGCTACCTAACAGATGGTTGGGGAAATGGAGAAATCAAAGGCGAATACCTCAATAGTGATCGCAAATATCAGGACGAGTCTCGTTGGGGCTACCAAGTTAAACACGACGGTATCATCAATAAACAGTGGATAGTCAAAGTCGATTACTCAAAAGTGAGTGATATTGATTACTTCCTCGATCTCGACTCCGACATTGGTAACCGTGAAGATGGTCAACTGGTCCAAGAAGGACAAGTACAATATCGTTCTGACTTCTGGGATGCCTCGTTAACCGTTCGTGACTTCCAAATCTTATTGAAAGAAGAGAACCGCCCTTATCGCCTGCTTCCTCAGTTAGACTTGAACTACTACACGCCGTTGTGGGGAGATTACCTTAACTTTGACGTGAAGAGCCAAGTCAGCCGCTTCGATACCAGCGATGCTGCGCGACCAAATGCGACCCGTGTTCACATTGAACCAGGGCTTACATTACCACTCTCAAACTCATGGGCAACGTGGACAACAGAAGCGCGTGTGCTCTCTACGTATTACTCTCAAGACTTAACGGGTTTGACAGATGTAAACTTGCAAAACCAGTTGGATGATGAAGTTTCTCGTGTTATTCCTGAGTTCCGTACGCATGCGCAACTTTACTTAGAGCGAGATACAAGCTGGATCAAGGGCTACACACAAACACTGGAGCCTCAGCTGCAGTACTTGTACGTACCTGAAGAAGATCAAACCAACATCTACAACTACGATACCACCTTGCTACAAACCGACTACTACGGGCTATTCCGCAGTCGTAAGTACAGTGGCATTGATAAAATCGCCTCGGCGAACCAGTTAAGCTACGGTGCGAGTACTCGCTTCTTTGATGATGACTATAAAGAGCGTCTTAACGTTTCATTTGGTCAGATTTACTACTTCGATAAAAAGACCAAACTGAGCAACAGCCCAAATCTTCCGGATGAGACAACCAATTACTCATCATGGGCAATTGAAGCTGATTTCAACTACAACGATTACTTGTTCTATCACGGTGGAATTCAATACGATATTGATTTGAGCTCCATGCAGTTGGCAAACAGTACCTTGGAATACCAATTCAACGGCGGCTTTATTCAGGGTAACTATCGCTACGTTACGCGTGAATACATCGAAGATACGATCATTCTCGAAAACCTAGACACAATTACTCGTAAAGGTATTTCTCAAGCAGGTATTGTAGCGGCCTACGAGTTCAACCCGAACTGGTCTGCGAGTGGTCAATACTACTACGACCTCAATGAAAATGCGGACCTAGAATGGTTAGCGAGCCTACGTTACCAATCTGACTGTTGGTACATTGGCGTCACTTACTCAAACCAATTGCTTGGTTGGGAAGACCAAGCTATCGGCAGCACCGGGGCATCACCTGAATACGAAAATAACTTCAGCGTTAACTTCGGTATTCAAGGCTTTGCGACCAACCAGCGTGAAGACACTGCTGTCAAAGAACTGGATGGTTCTGACAACGCGATTAAGTACGGCCGCCCATTCTATCTGAACAATTAATCAAAATAGGCGTCTTAAATGAATAAGACGCCTATTCAAAAATACTGACGGAATTTTAAATGAAAATTTGGAAATCAATCTTATTCACGACCCTACTCTCTTGCGGAGCGGTTGCAGCACCAGTAGAGATCGATAAGGTTGCGGTCATCGTGAACGACGGTGTAGTTCTACAAAGCGACATCGAAACAGCGATGAAAACGCTGCAAGCCAACGCACGTCAAAGTGGAAAGAGCTTACCTTCCACCAGCGTGTTAAAAGAACAAGTCGTTGAAAAACTTATCATTGATACGTTGCAAGGCCAAGAAGCAGACCGTATTGGTGTGCGTATTGACGACAACCGTTTAAACCAAGCGATTGCAGAGATCGCACGTAATAATGAGCAATCGGTAGAACAACTCGCCGCTTCTGTAGAAAGTGAAGGTTTAAGTTACCCAGAATTCCGCGAACAAATTCGTAAGGAAATCGCCGCATCAGAAGCTCGCAATGCACTGGTTCGTCGCCGTATTAATATCCTTCCAGCAGAGGTCGATAGCCTTGCTGAGCAACTATCACAAGAAACCAATGCGACTGTTCAATACAAAATTGGACACATTCAACTGCGCTTCTCTGACGATAAAGAAAAGTCAGCTGTAGAAGCAGAAGCTAAAGCGCTCGCGAAAAAGCTAAACGAAGGTGCAGACTTTACGGAGATGGCCTACACCTACTCAAAAGGTCCTAAAGCTTTACAAGGTGGTGACTGGGGCTGGATGCGTAAAGAAGAGATGCCAACCATCTTTGCTGATCAGATCAAGATGCAAAACAAAGGCAGCATTATTGGTCCATTCCGTAGTGGCGTTGGTTTCCACATCCTAAAAATAGAGGATGTAAAAGGCCTAGAAACGGTTGCGGTAACGGAAGTAAATGCGCGTCATATTTTGATTAAACCAACCGTGATTCTGAGCGACGAAGGGGCGAAGAAGCAACTGAATGAATTTGTACGCCGCATCAAAGCCGGTGAAGCAACGTTCGCTCAATTGGCAACACAATACAGTCAAGATCCTGGCTCGGCAGCACAAGACGGTGAACTAGGTTATCAAACACCAGATCTTTACGTGCCAGAATTCAAGCACCAAGTAGAAACTCTGCCAGTTGGCTCAATCAGCGAACCGTTCAAAACCGTTCACGGCTGGCATATCGTTGAAGTGTTGGATCGTCGCCAAGTTGACCGCACTGACTCAGCGATGAAGAACAAAGCTTACCGTATTCTATTTAATCGTAAATTTAATGAAGAAGCGGGCGCATGGATGCAAGAGCTACGCGCAAGTGCGTTTGTTGAAATCGTGGATGACAACAATGACAACTAATACAATTCGTAGAATTGTCGTAACCGCAGGGGAACCTGCGGGTATCGGCCCAGACTTAGTGCTTGCCCTATCGAAAGAAGATTGGGCGCACCAAATTGTCGTCTGTGCCGATAAGAATATGCTGACGGAGCGAGCCAAGCAGCTTGGCATCGAAGTCCAACTGTCTGATTACAATCCAGAAGAAGCACCTAAAGCACAAAAAGCGGGCACGCTTATCGTTGACCATATCCAAATATCGGAACCTGCGGTCGCAGGCGAGCTCAATGAAGCGAATGGCCACTATGTACTAAAAACGCTAGAAAGAGCGGCTTTAGGCTGTATGAATGATGAATTTGATGCTATTGTCACCGGCCCTGTTCATAAGGGGGTGATTAATCGCGCAGGTGTTGCATTCAGTGGTCATACTGAATTTTTCGCCGAGAAGTCACAAACGCCGCTAGTCGTAATGATGCTAGCAACGGAAGGACTACGCGTGGCGCTGGTTACAACACATATTCCTTTAGCTTATGTGTCCAAAGCCGTCACCGAAGAGCGATTAGAAAAAATCATCGATATTCTTCATAAAGACCTTGTAGAAAAGTTTGCTATCGCACAACCAAACATCTACGTTTGCGGGCTTAACCCTCATGCTGGCGAAGATGGCAGCTTAGGTCGTGAAGAGATCGAAACCATCACTCCGACACTGGAAAAAATTCGACAAGAAAAAGGTATCAACCTGATCGGCCCTCTGCCGGCTGATACCATTTTCAATGAAAAATATTTAAATGATGCTGATGCTGTTTTAGGCATGTACCATGATCAAGTGTTGCCAGTATTAAAATACAAAGGCTTTGGTCGTTCAGTAAACATTACTCTTGGTCTACCTTTTATTAGAACATCGGTGGACCACGGTACTGCATTAGATCTGGCAGGGACAGGTCAAGCGGATACAGGGAGTTTCCGAACAGCGCTCACGCATGCGATAGATTTGGTAGAGAAGAAACAATGAGAAATGATGTCCATTTAGGACACAAAGCGCGTAAACGTTTTGGTCAAAACTTCCTGAACGATCCATACATTATTGATGGAATCGTATCAGCGATTAACCCAAAACCAGGTCAAAACCTGGTTGAAATCGGTCCTGGTCTTGGTGCAATCACTGAGCCAGTAGGTCGTGAAGTAGATAAGTTCACAGTTATCGAATTAGACCGCGATCTGGCGGAACGCCTACGTACTCACCCTGAACTGGCAGATAAGTTGACCATCCATGAGGGTGACGCTATGCGTTTTGACTTCACTCAACTAGTGAAGCCAAACAACAAGCTGCGCATTTTTGGTAACTTGCCGTACAACATCTCTACACCATTGATGTTCCACCTTTTCGAGTTCCATAAAGACATTCAAGACATGCACTTTATGTTGCAAAAAGAAGTGGTAAACCGCTTAGCCGCCGGCCCTGGCAGCAAAGCTTACGGCCGTTTAACGGTAATGGCTCAGTACTACTGTAAAGTGGTACCGGTACTGGAAGTACCGCCAACGGCATTCGTTCCACCACCGAAAGTGGATTCTGCCGTTGTTCGTTTAGTGCCTTACGAAGAGCTGCCATGCCCGGCGAAAGATCTGCGTTTGCTCGATCGCGTTTGTCGTGAAGGCTTTAACCAACGTCGTAAAACAGTTCGTAACTGCTACAAATCGTTGTTAAGCACAGAAGTACTAGAAGAGCTAGGTGTTAATCCAAGCATGCGTCCAGAGAACCTGACGCTAGAACAATTCGTCGCAATGGCGAACTGGCTTGCGGATAACCCGCAGCACTAAGAACTCAAACAATGAGCCAAACCCTTGTAGGTTTGGCTTATTATTATTGGGATATTACGTTTCTGAGGAGTGCACATGGACGTCATTCAACCTTGCATCAAAATTCAAGTTCACACCAAATACATCGAAGAACAGTCCAACCCAGAGCTACAACGCTACGTTTTCGCTTATATCATCACCATCAAAAACCTTAGCCAGCAAACCGTACAGTTAGTGAGCCGCCGCTGGCTAATCACAGACTCGAATGGCAAGCAAATGACGGTTGAAGGTGACGGAGTGGTAGGCCAGCAGCCCTTTATTCCAAGCAATGATGAATACACGTACAGTAGCGGAACCGCGTTAGAAACCCCTGTCGGCGTTATGCAAGGACACTACAAAATGCTGGATGAGAAAGGGCAAGAGTTCATCACCGAAATCGAACCATTTCGCTTGGCTGTTCCAAATGTTTTAAATTAGTAAATTGGAGATTCAGTGGCTACCTATATTGTTGGTGACATCCAAGGCTGTTTTGATGAATTGCAGCGACTACTAGAAAAAGTATCTTTCTCTGCGAAAAAAGACCAACTTTGGCTTGCTGGTGATTTGGTCGCCAGAGGGCCTAAATCACTAGAAACGTTACGCTTTGTGAAGTCACTTGGCGCAAGCGCAATCGTGGTGCTTGGTAATCACGACCTTCACCTTCTAGCAGTGGCTCACGGGATAAAAAAGGTCAAAGACAAAGATAGAACCGCACCTATTTTCACGGCCCCTGACAAAGAGGAACTACTGACATGGCTAGCTCAGCAACCTCTAATGGCCGAGCATGACGAGTTCGTGATGTGTCACGCTGGCATATCACCGCAGTGGAATCTAAAAACAGCGAGAAAGTGTGCCCGTGAAGTTGAGCGCATCATCCAAAGTGAAGAGCTGCCTTGGCTATTAAAAAACATGTACAGCAATCAACCGGATTCCTGGGATGACTCTCTACAGGGTTTGGACCGATACCGCTATATTATCAATGCTTTTACGCGGATGCGCTTTTGTTTCCCTGATGGTCGTTTGGATATGGATTGTAAATTACCACCGCAACAAGTTTCTGGTAACGAACTTATTCCATGGTTTGATGTGCCTAAACGTATCCACTTAAACAAAGCGGTGCTCTTTGGGCACTGGGCTGCACTGCAAGGTTATATGAACAACGAAGTCATCGGGCTAGATACTGGCTGTGTTTGGGGCGGAAGCCTAACCATGATCCGATGGGAAGATAAGAAAATTTTTACTCAGGATGCGTTAAGTTAAACACTGAATAACAGTCGATAATCCATAGTAGGAGGAATACCTGTCACTTAACACCTCCTGTAGGGTCATTCCAACGAGCCTTAACGAGACTAGAAATCTAATATCCTCGCGCTGCGAATAGATAGAAATACCTTTGACAACAAAGTACTCGTATAGAGGCTCCTGAATCTCGCTCTTTCGTCGCTTTTAAGGATGACGGTAGGTTGGGATGGCCGCTCGCTGTTATACGAGCGGCATTACCGTATTAACTACGCGGTGTTAATCTCGAATTACTTTTCTAACACAGTAAAGCGCATGTTGTAGGCGTTCTTCTCATCGGCTTGATACATTTCTGAGTAAGTTTCCTTAAACTCGTCTCCCCAATCTGGGAACTGAGTATCACCATCAATCGCGGCTTCAATGTGTGTTACATACAGTTTATTGGCCATAGGCAGACAAGTGGTGTAAATCGCACCACCACCAATGATCATCACTTCTTCCACATCACCTGCGACTTCCAGAGCCTGCTCAATCGATGTTACGGTAGTGACACCTTCGATCTTTAGTGTCTCATCACGGCTAATAACAATATTCAAGCGACCTGGTAAAGGGCGACCAATAGACTCATAGGTTTTGCGTCCCATCACAACCGGTTTTCCCATGGTACAACGCTTAAACCAAGCGAAATCGGCGGGAAGATGCCAAGGCATTTGATTGTCTTTGCCAATGATGCGATTGTCGGCCATCGCGGCAATCATACTAATGATCATGTTAGGTCCTTATACAATTGGTCTGCGGCGATAGAATAACAGCCCTGGAACCGCAAGACCAACAGCTAAACCTGCAATAATAAACATGGCCTTAAGAAAGTTTTCCATACAGGTTGCGACAAGCTCGGGTGAGTAGCCAACATGATTGATTTCTACCATAGCGATCATTGCTTTGTACGCAAACACACCCGGCACCATCGGGATCAAAGCAGCCACAGTAAACACTTTTGGATGCGCGAGAAAACGGTGAGACCAGTACACACCAATCATCCCAACTAACGTCGCAGCAAAAAAGGTTGCCCACTCAATAGGAATGCCAAACTGCATCATCAAGTAGCGGCTACCATGACCAATCGCGCCACCAACAGCGCAATACACTAAAGCTCTTTGTGGCACGTTAAAAACCAATGCAAATCCTACGGCGGGAATCGCCGCAAAAAACATGTCATTCAACAGGCCAAACATCAAATCAAATAAACTCATTAGATTGCCCACCCCCAAATTCCAGTTACACTCATCGCAGCAACGATCCCCAAACATGTCGCCAACGTTAGTAAACTAGCCATCACAAATCGAGCAATCCCCATATTAATGTGGCCTTTCAACATATCTGCGACAGAGTTAATGAGTGGGAAACCAGGTACAAGCATTAATACCGACGATGCCATTGCTACGGTAGGTAGATTACCGATTTGGTAAATTTCCGCCTGTGCTGAAATTAAGGTAGTCACAAAAGCGGTCGCAGCAAAGTTCAATAGAGGGTTGAAATGACGATGACCAATTTCTTGGCGAACGATCATGCCACCAGCTGAAGCTAAAAAGGTCATGATGAAGACTCCCCAATCACCACCAGCTAGATGACTGAATGCCGCACAAGACAAGCCAATCATAAACACCACCAACCAGCGGTTATAACGCTCTGGACTGATAGCGTTCAGCTTTTTCTGCGCCATGGTTGAATCGAGCAAACCACGTTCCATCATGATACAGATTCGTTGAATTTGCGTAATAACGCGCATATTGATGCCACGATCAGCGCAGCTTCGGGTGGTGGTGATGCAATGCCCATCCATTACCGTCGTCACAACCAATGCATTAGCTGATAGTGCTACCGCAACTTCATTCACCCCACAAGCTAGGCCAATACGACGCATAATATCGCTCACAAGAGTACTTTCAGCACCATGAGCAAGTAGCATTTGTCCGGCTTGGGCGACAAGACGAGAAATCGATCGTTGAGTAGATACCGCCAACTCTCTAGGCGGTATGGTTTCTAGAGTCATAAATAAGTCTAATTCCTTTTAGGGTGTTACTCATTCATACGCGCGAGGGCCAAACTAACCCTCAAAAAACACGACGTATCGGTTATTGTGCCGTAAATCACATCACCTAAATATGATTTAGATACAAAAAAAGCCGCAATAAATAATTGCGGCTTAATGAATTATAGGCAAACAGGCATTGTTTGACCGTTCTGATTAGTCACGAACGTAGACAACGTGACCGTCATCTTCTTCATCGTCCCAGTCATCCCAATCGTCGTCGTCATCTTCAGTGATAACGTCTTTACCCGCCATCGCATCTTTATGGTAATCATCCCACATGAAGTTAACTTTATCTTCTTCAGCCACTTCTTCCTCTTCGCGAGGTAGGTTATCCATAAAGTCAGCCAGTTTGTAACAAAGCTCTTTAGTACCGTTACGATTGATCGCCGAGATCTTAAAGTACTCGTCTTCCCAACCTAGTGCGTCTAAGATTTCTTGGATCTTCTCATTCGCTTCTTCTTCAGGCATTAGATCAACTTTGTTGAACACTAACCAGCGCGGCTTACTTGCCAGTTTTTCGCTGTATTGTTCTAGTTCATCAATGATCGTCAATGCATTTTGCACCGGATCGGACTGATCAATTGGCATAATATCGATCATGTGCAGCAACACTCGACAACGCTCTAAGTGCTTCAAGAATCGAATACCAAGGCCAGCGCCATCTGCTGCACCCTCGATCAAACCAGGGATGTCTGCAACAACAAAACTTTTCTCTGGTACGACACTTACGACACCCAAGCTTGGGATCAAAGTCGTGAATGGGTAATCAGCGACTTTCGGTTTTGCTGCTGATACTGCGCGGATAAAGGTTGATTTACCAGCATTAGGTAGACCAAGCATACCCACATCAGCAAGAAGCAATAGCTCAAGGCGAATTTCGCGTACTTCACCCTTTGTACCCAATGTTCTCTGACGAGGCGCGCGGTTTACTGAAGATTTGAAACGCGTGTTACCTAGACCGTGCCAACCGCCTTTTGCGATCATCACTTTCTTACCGTGTTCAGCAACTTCCGCCACGATTTCATTTGTGTGGATATCCACAGCGCGCGTACCCACAGGTACACGAAGAACGATGTCTTTACCACGCTTACCTGTACAGTTACCACCGCGACCGTTTTCACCACGCTCAGCTTCGTAGAAGCGCTGGAAACGGTAATCAATCAGGGTATTTAGGTTTTCATCGGCTTGGATATAAACATCACCACCGTCACCGCCATCACCGCCATCAGGGCCACCTTTAGTGATGAATTTTTCACGCCAGAAACTGACAACGCCACTACCGCCATCACCAGCCTGAACTTTTACTACCGCTTCATCTACGAACTTCATCTTTTACTCCGACTACTTCGTGCGTGGATTAAATCTTACTATGTCATCCGACAATTTTAGCAGATGACAGATCTAAGCTCCCAGATTCAAATCGCTTAGGATCTTAGCGAGAAACTTCGATATGTCGACTGCCACAAATAAAAAACCCCGCCGATTCGGCAGGGCTTTTGAATTCAGCTTAAAGCTATTAAGTAATTTGGTTAAAAACCTAATTACTCAGCTTCGATGCTTACAAACTTACGGTTCTTAGGACCTTTCACTTCGAACTTCACTTTACCTTCAGTAAGAGCGAATAGAGTGTGGTCTTTACCGATACCTACGTTGTTACCAGCGTGGAACTTAGTACCACGTTGACGAACGATGATGTTACCTGCAAGTACAGATTCACCACCGAAACGCTTAACACCTAGACGTTTGCTTTCTGAATCGCGGCCGTTACGAGTAGAACCACCAGCTTTTTTGTGTGCCATTGTTAAACTCTCCTAATAGATTAAGCGTTGATACCAGTGATCTTCACTTCAGTGAACCACTGACGGTGACCCTGTTGCTTACGAGAGTGCTTACGACGACGGAACTTAACGATTTTAACTTTATCGCCACGACCGTGTTGTACAACTTCAGCAACAATTTTGCCGCCCTCTACAAGAGGAGCACCAACTTTGATGTCTTCGCCGTTAGCAACAAGAAGAACTTTATCAAATTCTACAGTTGCACCAGTTTCAACGTCTAATTTCTCTAAACGAAGAGTTTGACCTTCGCTTACACGGTGTTGTTTACCACCAGATTGGAAAACAGCGTACATATTTTACTCCGCTTTTTCCGCACAGCCTTTCTTGAGGGTGTGCGCTAAACTAATCATCAATAGGGCGCAGATTCTACAGAATAGATGCTCCTATGACAAGCCATATTTTGAAAAAATTGGCGAAAAGCTAATCGCCAAAGAAAAGTGCGGCAATCATGCCCTTTAGTAATGTATTAATCAACGTTTTTTAGTGTATTATTCGACAATTATATAAATCGAATAAGCCTTGCAGGGTCTAACTTCAGCCGGATATACGATGGATTTTAAAACTATCCAAGCGCTTACTGCCGATGACATGGCAAAAGTGAATGAAACAATTCAAGCCCAACTTAATTCTGATGTCTCTTTAATCAACCAGCTCGGTTTTTATATCGTGAGTGGTGGAGGCAAACGTCTAAGACCGCTTTTAGCGATACTGTCAGCCCGTGCACTTGGTTACCAAGGCAATGGTCATACAATGGCAGCTGCGTTTATTGAGTTCATCCATACAGCGACTTTGCTGCATGATGACGTGGTAGATGAATCAGACATGCGCCGTGGTAAAGCCACTGCGAATGCAGCATTTGGCAATGCGGCTAGCGTATTAGTTGGGGACTTTATCTATACACGCTCATTTCAGATGATGACGGAACTAGGATCCATGAAGATCCTTAAACTAATGAGCAATGCCGTAAACGTGATCGCCGAAGGTGAAGTACAGCAGTTGATGAACTGTAACGACCCTGACACGACAGAAGAAAGCTACATGCAAGTCATCTACTCTAAGACTGCGCGCTTATTTGAATCCGCAACTCAAATCGGTGCAATCTTAAATGATGCTCCTGAGCATGTGGAAATCGCAATGCAAAATTACGGTAAGTATCTAGGCACTGCGTTTCAGCTCATTGATGACGTCATGGATTACACTTCTGATGGCGAAGACATGGGTAAAAATGTGGGTGATGACTTGGCCGAAGGCAAGCCAACTTTACCTCTACTCCATGCTATGCGTAATACCACACCAGAAAACGCCATCATGATTCGTGAAGCGATTGAGAAAGCGAATGGCATGGATCGCTTAGAAGAAATTCTTGCGGTCATGAAAGAAGCAGGCTCTCTGGAATACACAACGCAAAAAGCTCTAGAAGAAGCAGACAAAGCAATCGCAGAACTATCAGTGTTGCCAGAGTCTGAATACAAACAAGCGCTTGTTACTCTGGCTCATGTCGCAGTACAACGCACGAAGTAATCAATAGCTACCCATAACGCAAGACTTATAGCAAAAAGGAAGAGCATACTCTTCCTTTTTTACGTTTGATACCTAATGACGACGCCCGAGGCGCTAGTAATATCTGTCACTACCGCCATGCAGTTGTGGATCATCTTCTATTTCATCAAAGCTAACGGCGAGTTGCTGTTCAGTCCCTTGTTTGGACAACAATACCGTCTCTGCTTCATGGTCGACCACTAATATCGTACCGACGCCTTGTTGGCACTCAACAACCATGCCTTTACGGATTCGACTCGCTTCCATCATCTTCTCCTTCACTACGTGGTTTTATTCGACCATTTTTACGAAGTTGAGAAATCAAGGATCAAAAAAGCCGATCAAAATGATCGGCTTTCTTCTTATATAGGCTTTCTAGATTACTTTGCGAATTCAACACCAATGTTGATGTCGCCATTTAGTGTTTCTAGCATACCGTCTAATGCAGACTTTTCGTAATCGCTGAGTTTGCCGTAGCTTAGTACTTCTTCAACGCCTTCTTTACCCAGTTTCACAGGTTGCGCAAAGTAAGTCGCGTGTTCGCCGTCGCCTTCAACGTAAGCGCACTCAACTACGCCTTCTTCACCTTGAAGAGCACGAACCAGAGACAGACCAAAGCGACATGCAGCTTGGCCCATTGATAGTGTTGCACTACCACCACCCGCTTTCGCTTCTACAACTTCAGTACCTGCATTTTGAATACGTTTCGTTAATGCTTCTACTTCTTCAGCTGTAAACTCAACACCTTCCACTTGAGACAGTAGAGGTAAGATCGTTACGCCAGAGTGACCACCAATTACTGGCACGCGAACGTCACCTGGATCTTTGTCTTTTAGCTCAGCAACAAACGTTTCTGAACGGATAACATCCAACGTTGTTACACCAAATAGACGACGCTTATCATAAACACCCGCTTTTTTAAGAACTTCAGCAGCAATTGGCACTGTTGTATTTACAGGGTTTGTGATGATACCAACACAAGCTTTCGGACAAACAACCGCAATCTTCTCCGCTAGCGATTTAACGATACCAGCGTTTACATTAAATAGATCCGCACGATCCATACCTGGCTTACGCGCAACACCAGCAGAAATTAGCACAACATCCGCGCCTTCTAGTGCTGGAGTAGGATCTTCACCAGCGTAACCTTTGATAGAAACTGGCGTAGGGATGTGGCTAAGATCAGCGGCCACACCAGGAGTTACTGGAGCAATATCATATAGGGCTAGATCAGAACCAGCAGGAAGACGGTTCTTAAGTAGAAGGGCCAGGGCTTGACCGATGCCACCAGCGGCACCAATAACGGCTACTTTCATGTAGTTCTCCTTGAGAGTATTTCTCTTATAAACGTATTCGTAGGGTAGTTTGTAACCAACTTAAATAAAGCTATCGGAATCACAACTTGATTACAATCAATTAACGCTAGCTTTGCGACCTCGCGCAACTCGCTGTTACCGTGCTACAAATGGGGCTTGGATTATTCTTTTATTCTGTTGAAATGACAAGGAATTCAAGAAAACAGATACAGCCCTACTTCAGCGCGCTAAAGAATTCTATGTGGTATATAGTTTACAGTGACGCATCTAACATAATCCTGGGACTCTTTGGCACCGCCTGAATATATATGCGAGAATATGCAAAATTGCTGACCCGTAATAAGAGATTTGTAATGACTATGCGCAATTCAGAAAAACAAGACAACTTAGTTCGCGCCTTTAAAGCCCTGTTAAAAGAAGAAAGCTTTGGCTCACAGGGCGAGATTGTTGACGCACTCAAACAGCAAGGGTTTGAGAGTATCAACCAATCTAAAGTCTCACGTATGCTGACTAAATTTGGCGCCGTCCGTACGCGCAATGCAAAAATGGAAATGGTTTACTGTCTTCCTGCTGAGCTAGGTGTCCCAACAGTCAGCAGCTCTCTGCGTGAACTGGTACTAGACATCGATCGTAATGCAGCGTTAGTGGTAATTCACACCGGCCCAGGTGCAGCACAGTTGATTGCTCGCTTGCTTGATTCACTCGGTAAATCCGAAGGTATTCTTGGCGTTGTCGCGGGTGACGATACCATTTTCATTACGCCAACCATGGCAATTACGACTGAGCAACTCTTCAAATCAGTGTGCGAGCTGTTCGAATATACTGGTTAAGTTCTATAAAGCTTCAATCAGCTAACTCATTGTGGGTTATAAAAGAAGTCTCATTTTGTAGCCCATAATTTATGTAAATTTCTTGCTTACTCCGCTCGTTCTTTAACCACCCATTTTGTGATTAACATCACGCAATTGATCTTTTTCATTTCAGTCACTAAACGTTAATTAAGTAATTGTTATAAAAAGAATTAAATCACAAATTGAATCCTATCCCCTGATACAAAATTCAGACTTATCAACTATAACATTTAACAATTGGATAATTTTCTGCCAATTTTTTGTTATGATTCGCTCGCTTTTTCAAACGATTGGATTGAAAAAGGTGCCGTTTCCAAATAGGAAACTCCAGAAGTGATTTATGGTTATTTCCGGGTAAATAATGAATATAAGGAAGGGAAATTCATGGCATTTAACAAACTTCTCAAAGTAGGCGCTATCGCTGCAGCCGTAATGGGCGCAGGCGCAGTTAACGCTCAAGAGTTTATTACCATCGGTACTGGCTCTGTGACAGGTGTTTACTACCCAACTGGTGGTGCTATCTGTAAGTTGGTAAATAAAGGTCGTAAAGACCACAACATCCGTTGTTCAGTAGAATCGACTGGTGGCTCAATTTACAACGTTAACACTATCCGTGCAGGCGAATTAGATTTTGGTATCGTGCAATCGGATTGGCAGTACCACGGCTACAACGGTACGAGCAAGTTTGAAGAACAAGGCCCGTACAAGAAGCTACGCGCAATGTTCTCTCTTCATACAGAACCTTTCAACATCATTGCGCGTGCAGATTCAGGTATTGAAAACGTTGAAGACCTGAAAGGTAAGCGAGTAAACATCGGTAACCCAGGCTCTGGTGACCGTGCAACGATGGGCGTTGTCATGGAAGCGATGGGTTGGACAAACGACAGCTTCAAATTGGCGTCTGAGCTAAAAGGCTCTGAACGCTCTCAGGCACTTTGTGATAACAAAATTGACGCCTTCATTTACATGGTCGGCCACCCGAACGGTTCAATCAAAGAAGCAACCACATCATGTGATGCGAAGCTAGTTTCAGCAACAGGCCCTAAAATCGATAAAATTGTTGCCGACAACCCATACTACGCCTTTAGCTCAGTACCGGCTGGTATGTACCGCGGTACAGACAAAGACGTAAACAGCTTTGGTGTTGCAGCAACAATGGTAACGACCTCTGATGTTTCAGACGATGTCGCTTACAACGTGGCAAAAGCTGTGTTTGAAAACTTTGATACCTTCAAACGTCTACACCCTGCATTCGCAAACTTGAAGAAAGAAGACATGGTGAAAGCTGGTCTTTCTATTCCTCTTCACCCAGGTGCAGAAAAATACTACAAAGAAATGGGTCTAATTAAGTAATTACCTCAGACTCTACATACAGGCAGGAAAGAATATTTTCTGCCTGTTTGAGCATACAGGTTGTAGCACGTTCTAACTGTATGCTTCATTCGCCAGTTTTCTTCTGAAAACTGCGAGCTCATACCCAAGAAAACTTAAACGCCGCCTAACAGAGTATCCAACAATCAACACTTTGAGTTCAGGCAGCAAAATACTCGAAAGCAAACTTCGCTCCATTCACTACACTGATAGAGGCGAAGTGTGGTTCTCGATAAAAATCAGACAGGACCATCAATAATAAGGAAAAAGTACATGGCGACGAATCAAGCTCCGTCACAAGATGTGCAAGAAATGGTGGCTCAGGCAGACACAGGTGCACGTAGCCCTTCGGGAATGCAAGGACGAATCCTTTGGTTTGTTCCTCTGTGTTGGTCACTATTTCAATTATGGTACGCATCCCCGCTACCATTTATTTTCAATTTTGGCGTACTGAACGACACGGAAGCGCGATCTATCCACCTTACTTTCGCGATCTTTTTGGCTTTCACTGCTTATCCAGCGATGAAGAATTCTCCTCGCGATCATATCCCTCTTGTTGATTGGATACTCGCGTTGGCAGGCAGCTTTTCAGCAGCCTATATATACCTTTTTTATACTGAGCTAGCAGGACGCTCAGGCGCACCGACAACAGTTGATATCGTTGTTGCTGTTATCGGTATGCTCCTCCTTTTAGAAGCAACACGCCGAGCACTTGGTCCACCATTAATGGTCGTGGCTGCTGTTTTCCTTACTTACACCTTTGCAGGCCCTTACATGCCTGACGTTATCGCGCACAAAGGGGCAAGCTTGAACAAGGCCATGTCTCACTTGTGGCTAACAACTGAAGGCGTATTTGGAGTTGCGCTAGGTGTTTCTACCTCTTTTGTCTTCTTGTTTGTATTGTTTGGAGCAATGCTGGAACGCGCTGGTGCTGGTGCTTACTTCATTAAAGTTGCCTTCTCGTTGCTTGGCCATATGAAAGGTGGCCCAGCTAAAGCGGCCGTTGTTGCATCAGGTTTATCTGGTCTGGTTTCTGGTTCTTCAATCGCAAACGTAGTAACAACTGGCACCTTTACCATTCCACTGATGAAGCGTGTTGGCTTTCCCGGCACAAAAGCGGGTGCGGTAGAGGTAGCGGCTTCAACCAATGGTCAGTTAACACCGCCAATCATGGGTGCAGCAGCATTTTTGATGGTGGAATACGTCGGTATCTCCTACGTTGAGGTGATTAAAGCTGCCCTACTTCCAGCGCTAATCTCTTATATTGCTTTAATTTACATTGTTCACCTTGAAGCATGTAAAGCAGGCATGACAGGCCTTCCTCGTCGCCACAATCCAACACTAGTACAAAGTCTGCTGTCCTTTACTGGCACAATCTTAGGATTGTGTGTGATCAGCGCATTGGTTTACTACGGAGTGGGTTGGACAAAGGACGTCTTTGGTGATGCCGCGACACCAATTGTTACCGTCGCACTATTAATCGCGTACGTTGGGTTGGTGAAAGTCTCAGCAAATCACGTGCAAGATGGCGCAATTGAGATTGATGCAGAATTAACAGAAGTACCTGATCCTGGCCCAACCGTTAAGTCAGGCTTGCACTACCTACTCCCTATCGTCGTATTGGTTTGGTGTTTGACTGTCGAACGTTTCTCACCTGGCCTTTCGGCATTCTGGGCAACGGTATTCATGATTTTCATTTTGCTGACTCAACGTCCGTTGATTGCACTGCTGTCAAAGCAAGGAGACATGCTTCAGCAAACCAAAGATGGCTTTGTCGATCTTGCCGAGAGCTTAGTTTCTGGTGCGCGCAATATGATTGGTATCGGCGTTGCAACCGCGGCAGCGGGCACCGTTGTTGGTGTTGTTACACTAACGGGTATCGGCCTAGTGATGACCGACTTCGTCGAGTTTATCTCTGGTGGCAGCATCATTCTTATGCTGCTGTTTACCGCCATCATTAGCTTGGTTCTGGGGATGGGTCTGCCAACAACGGCGAACTACATCGTGGTCTCTACGCTAATGGCGCCGGTTATTGTTACGCTCGGCGCAGCGCATGGCTTAATTATTCCGTTGATAGCGGTGCACTTGTTCGTTTTCTACTTTGGTATTTTGGCCGACGATACCCCACCTGTAGGCCTTGCGGCTTTTGCAGCAGCAGCAATTGCGAAATCAGATCCAATTCGTACTGGTATCCAAGGTTTTACTTACGATATTCGAACCGCTATTTTGCCGTTCATGTTTGTGTTCAATACCCAGCTATTGTTAATGGGGATCGACTCTTGGTGGCATTTGGCACTCACAGTCATCTCATCGATCATTGCAATGCTGATATTCTCTGCGGCAACTCAAGGGTGGTGGTTCACGCGTAACAAGTGGTGGGAAACAGTCCTATTATTAGTACTGACATTTTCGTTTTTCCGTCCAGGTTTTTGGTGGGACATGCTGTACCCAGCGAAAGTTCTTTCTCCTGGCGTTGAGGTAGCTCAAATCACGGAAACACTAAATGTAGGAGAATCATTGGAGTTACGTGTTGCCGGTGAAAACCTTGAGGGCGACTACATTGAGAAAACGGTTCGTCTTCCATTCGAAGACAGTGCGACAACAGCAGACGCACGTATTTCATCTATGGGTCTGATGCTGACCGAAAGTGACAACAAAATGATTGTCGATATGGTTGAATTTGGTAGTCCAGCAGAGTCCGCAGGTATCGACTTTGATTGGGAAATCAAGTGGGTTATCCAGGATGCAGACCGTCCGATGAAAGAGTGGGTGTTTGTACCATGCTTAATGATTTTGCTGGTGCTTGCAATGAACCAAAAACGTCGTGCTCGTAAGGAACAATTGAGCGCATAACCGATTTGGCCCCGAGGATAAAGGGGCCTTAATGAGAGACATTGAATGTACAAACAAATTCTTGTTCCGGTTGATCTAAATGACCAAGGCTTTTCAGACCGAGCGGTTGAACTAGCGGTTTGGCAGGCAAAGCAAGCAAATGCTCAAATCCATCTTCTGACTGTACTACCTGGTATTCACATGTCGATGGTTGCCACATACTTTCCGAAAGATGCTGCGGCCAAAATGAAGCAAGACGTGAAGCAGCAACTAAAAACTTTCGCTAATGAGCATATTGCTGAAGATGTGGTTTACCAAGTGCATGTTGCTGAAGGCAAGGCCTACGCGACCATTCTTGATTATGCAGAACGTTTAGGCGCTGATCTCATCATTATGCCAAGCCACAAGCGCTCTAAAATCAATAAAGTAATGCTTGGCTCTGTCGCGAGTAAGGTTGTGGAATATTCTCCAATCAATGTGATGGTCGTAAAACCGCAAGGCTAAGTAAATACAGAAACGAAAAAGGACGCTAACATTAGCGTCCTTTTTATATGAAACAAGTAAGGGTTATGCCATCACTGGGTAATCGGTATAACCTTCTGCTCCCCCCAAATAAAAGTGTTCTGGTTTCGCCTCATTAAGAGGTGCATTTTTCTTAAATCGCTCAACTAAATCTGGGTTTGCGATAAAGGGAACGCCAAATGCGACCACATCAACTTTGTTTTCTGCAATTGCTGTTGCCGCTTCTTGTGCACTGTAGCCCACGTTCGCCATTAAGTGACCTTGATAGTTTTCGCGTGCTGGCTTGAGAACATCTGCTTTTTGTACGCCTTTCAGATCCGCACGCATCACGTGCCAATAAGCAAGATCGAAAGAATTAAGTTGCTCTGCTAAGTAACGCACCAAACCAACTGGATCACTGTCTTTCATGTCATTAAATCCATTTAGCGGAGATGTACGCAGACCGACTCTTCCGGGTCCCCACACCTCAACGACTTCTTTCACTATCTCAAGTAAAAATCGAGCACGATTTTCAACCGAGCCACCGTATTCATCGGTACGTAAATTTGAGCCGTCACGAAGGAAGTTATCAATAAGATAACCATTGGCGCCATGTATCTCGACCCCATCAAAGCCGGCTTTCTTGGCGTTTTCTGCACCTTGTTTAAACGCCGCAACAATGGAAGCTATCTCATCCACTTCGAGTGCTCGTGGTACCGTATATGCTTGCTTACCCGAAGGGGTATGGACTAATTCATCACGAATGGCCAATGCGCTCGCCGCTACAGGTGTTTTTCCTTCATTCAGATCAGGATGACAAGCTCGTCCCGCATGCCAAATTTGCAGTACAATCTTACCGCCTCTCTCATGAACCGCATCCGTTACCTTTTTCCAAGCTGCGATTTGCTCTTCGTTGTAAATGCCCGGTTCTGCCATAAAAGCAGACGTACCTTCCATCACCATGGTGCATTCAGCAATGATAAGTCCGGCACTCGCACGTTGAGCGTAGTATTCAACCATAAGGTCATTAGGAATATGGTCTGCGCCAGCACGAGCTCTCGTTAAAGGCGCCATAATAGCACGGTTATCTAATGCTAATTGACCGAGTTCGATAGGAGAAAATAAGTCTACAGAGTTGGACATGTTGTTTACCTCAAATGACAATAACTTGATGGCTAAGGATGAGGTGCCAGACTATAATCAGATCAATATTGAAACAATATGGATAATTGAAAGTGATTGTTCGCAATTTAGAAACAATTGACTTTAGAACGCTTTCTATCTTTGTCACAAGCTGTCGACTACTGAGCTTAACCAAGTGCGCGCTGGAGTTAAACCTACCGAAATCTACTGTTAGTAAAGCCATAACCAAACTCGAACAACACTTTGAAGCCAAACTCCTAGAGCGCACAACCCGAAAGTTAGTGATCACCGAAGCTGGCCAAATGGTTTTAGAGCGTGCTGCAAGCTTAGTTGAGGAATTCCACTCAATTGGCCATGACGTACTGGAGATGGAACAACAGATCCAAGGCCGGCTGCGTATTTCCGCGCCACCAGCGTTGGATGCGTATATGGCGGAACACATCTTTTTGCCATTTTTAAAACAATGGCCAAAAGTACAAATTGCGTTAGAAGCATCGAACGATTTTGTTGATCTGTTTTCACACGGCTTTGATATGGCAATTCGAGTCGGTCAGATAGTTGATGATCGATTGATCGCAAAAAAATTAGGCTATACGACTCGAGTCCTGGCTGCTAGCCCTGAGTATTTAGCTGAGTTCGGCGTACCTGAAACGCCAGAAGACCTGACAAAACACAACTGTTTGAGGTATCAATATGTTTCAGAAATAGGGCCTTGGACGCTGATCTCACACGATAATACCGTCAATGTTTCAATAACCAGTAACTTCTCAAGTACAACTGTAGAAGCAATATTGAAAGGCGCACTTAAAGGACTAGGCATCGCTAACTTACCTGTGCAAAACATGACGCAAGAGCTAGAAAGTGGCACCTTAGTCAGAGTGTTGCCGCAATGGCACACGGTACCAATGCCTATTTATCTAGTCTATCGTCCTGGAGCAAACCGCCCACGGCGCGTACAAGCAATGATTGACCATATCATGAGCTTAAGATCTCAATTTGAATTTGGCCCTAGGCATGGTTTGTGTTGCGGAGAAGCATGACCTAGCAACTATCAGGCACTAGCATGCGGCTCGGATAAATGCCGCAAGCTTCTCACTAGCATGCTGTTCACTCAATGCAGACATATCACCCGCGGCTTCCACTTTACCATCCGCCACAAACACAAAGTGGCTGGCAATCGCTTTGGCATCGCTTAAATGGTGCGTGACCATCAATACGGTTATTCCCCGCTCTGCTGCCAGTTTTTTTACCAAGCTCAGCATCTCTTCACGCAACACCGGATCAAGCGCCGAGAACGGCTCATCCAACAGCCACATGGGATGAGGCTGAACAAAACAACGCGCTAAGGCAACACGTTGACGCTGGCCACCAGAAAGATGCTCTGGCAAACGGTCGAGGTACTCTGCAACACCAACTTGCTGCGCGGCTTGTTCAATCTGACGATTTTGGTCCACCGTAAGCTTTAGCCCTGGGTGTAAGCCCAAACCGATGTTGTCACGCACCGATAAGTGAGCAAACAAATTGTGCTCTTGGAACAACATAGAGAACGGACGCAGATAAGGCTCTTTACGCACAATGGACTCACCATCAACACAAATATCACCACGGTCAGGATGGATGAATCCTGCCACCAACGCCAGCAAGGTTGACTTCCCTGCCCCACTTGGTCCCATCAGCGATACAATCTGTCCTTGCTCAATCGTTAAGTCAAAACGAAACAGTTCACGTTGGTAGGTGTACTGCACATCATCCAACACTAACATTACGCTCTCTCCTTCGTTTTCAATACTTTCTCAATCAAGGCAAAACAGCCCACACTCAACAACAATAGGGTCACCGATACCACCGCAGCTGCGTCCATCTGATAACTGCCAAGCAACTGGAACAAATACAGAGGTAAGGTACGAAACTCTTGTCCACCAAACAGTGCTATGGCACTTAAATCCCCTATTGCAAACATAAAGCTGATCGCAAACGCATGTGCAAACGGCTTGCGTAGCGCCTGCCACTCCACCACTTTAAACCGTTGCCAGCCACGCATGCCTAAGCTGGCACATACATACTGATACTGTTGTTCAATGTGCAGCATTGGCTGCGCTAGCGTTTTGATCACGTAAGGCAAAGCCATCAAACCGTTCACCAAAATCACGACAAAAAATGCCAAGCTAAAAACATCGGTAAATGCGCGCAGTAGTAAGAATAAACCGGTGCTAATCACCAGACCTGGAGTCACCAAAATAACGGTGCCGATTAACTCAATCTGATCGGCTCGCGTGTTTTTGTACTGCAACCGCCAACGGCGACTGGTCAATAGTATGGACACCCCTGCAGCGACCGCAAGCGCGCTAGCGACACAGGCGACTTTGAGGGAGTTCAATAGCGCAGACCAAAAACGCTCATCGGTTAATACTGTCCAAACTTGTTGGTTGATGCCACTCAGTAACACCATCAATAACGGCGGTATTACCAGTAAAAAGGCACCTATGATCCAAAAGCTATCCCAAGCTTTTGACCACCCATGATCCTTCGTTAAATATTGCTGTACCGATGTGCTTCCAGCACTGATAGAAACAGGCCTTGTTAACTTCTGCACTCCAATAGCAAGCAGTCCACATAACAGCATCTGCCACAGCGCCAATAACGCCCCAGCTTGTAAATCAAAATCAAACTTAATCGCTTGGTAAATGGCCAATTCAATGGTGGTGGATTTTGGCCCGCCCCCCAACGCCATTACAGTGGCAAAACTGGTAAAGCACAACATAAACACCAACCCACAAACGTGGGGAAGCTGCTGCCTTAAACGCGGCCATTCTACCCAGCGAAACTTATCCCAATGGCTCATCCCAAGATGCGCGCAAAGCTTATGCTGCTCGGCAGGAATAGACTCCAAGGCTTGCAGAAGCAATCGTGCCGCGTAAGGTAAATTAAAGAACACATGGGCGAGTAAAATGCCGTTCAAACCGTAAATAGAGAATGGCAGTTTAGTGTCGAAACTTTGCAACCACTGCGCCAACAAACCACTGTTGCCATAAATCGCTAACAGCCCAAAAACACCAACCAAAACCGGCAAAACCAGTGTCGATGCAAACAGCTTAAGCAGTAATGATTTACCAATAAATTGGCGACGCGAAAGTGCGTGCGCTACTGGAATGGCAAAGCCAACACTGAGCAATGTGGAAAGAAACGCTTGGTAGAAACTGAACTTGGTGACATGTTGATAGTACGGGTCGCCCCATACCACAGACACATCAAGTGAAGGGGCTTGAACAATCAAAGCACCTAGGGCAGAAATAACAAAGGTCGCGATGATCATCGCGACCCCTAAACCTATTTTTGGAACAGAATTCAAAGGTAAAACCTATCTCATTCAGATGAGGATGGAAACGTCAGCTAAAACGTCAATGCGCTTTGCCATTCGCGAATCCAAGACTTACGCATTTTTGCCACTTCATCAGCACTAAAGCTCAACGACTTGCTTGGAACACTCAAAGTTTCAAAACCTTTAGGTAACTCAACGTCAGTGACTGGGTACATCCAGTTACCCGTTGGCATCGCCGATTGGAACTCATCACTTAAAATGAAACTCATAAATTGATCAGCAAGTTCTGAGTTTTTTGCCCCTTTCACTTTGGCGGCTACTTCAACTTGCATGTAGTGGCCTTCAGCAAAATTCGCCGTAGCAAACTTCGAATCGTTTTCCGCAATTAAGTGGTACGCAGGTGAAGTGGTGTAAGAAAGCACTAAATCGGACTCACCATTGAGGAACATAGAATACGCCTCAGACCAACCTTTCGTGACCGTTACGGTTTTGCTCGCTAGCTTCTGCCACGCTTGCGTCACATCGTCGCCATAAATAGATTTCATCCATAGCATTAAGCCTTGGCCCGGCGTTGAAGTCCGCGGATCTTGGTAAATCACTTTCAGATCGTCGCGCGTTTCCACCAGCTCTTTCATGCTTTTCGGCGGATTAGCCAGTTTCTCTTTGTTGTACACAAACGCGAAGTAGCCGTAATCGTACGGTACAAACGTCGTGTCACTCCAACCGTTTGGTAACACTGTATTGGACGTATCTACATTGTGCTCGGCAAGCAGACCGGTTTTCTTCGCTTCTGCCATCAGATTGTTATCCAAACCTAATACGATGTCCGCTTTGCTATTACCGCCTTCAAGACGAAGACGATTCAGAATCGACACACCATCGTCCAACGCTACGAAGTTAACGTCACAGCCACATTTTGCTTCAAAAGCTTGCTCGATTTTAGGACCCGGCCCCCAATCTGCGGCAAAAGAATCGTAGGTATAAATAGTTAATGGGTTTTCAGCAGCAAACGCTGAAGTTGAAGTAATTGCAGCTAGGGCAATCAGATTTAGAGTGGGTTTCACTGCTCGCTCTCCATGAGTATTTCAGAGAAATAAGTTGAGCGGCACAGGGTTTGAGGCGGCTATTAAGGACTTCCAATATCCAGACTCAATTCCTACGCCAGCATTATCTGGTTCAGGTAATACGGGTCCCTAGTTAAACACTTAGGTCTCAGCGCCCCAATGCATTGATTGACTCAATGCTAAATGGGTTTGCTCCCCGATGAGTTGGATGGATTGTAAAGGTATTTGAGTGGTTACACAATCAGCTCACGAACGCTGGTCATAACCCCAACGAGGCACTAAACCTTGCTCAATACCTAAGTGGTCGAGAATTCTCGCCACCATAAAATCCACTAAGTCTTCAATGCTCTTTGGCTGATGGTAGAAACCCGGAGCCGCTGGCATGATGGTGACGCCCATTTGCGATAGCTTGTGCATGTTCTCCAGATGTAGCGTTGAAAATGGCGTTTCGCGAACCACGAGCAACAGCTGCCCGCGCTCTTTCATTACTACATCAGCGGCCCGTTCGATCAAGTTGTCCGACATACCATGTGCTATGGCCGCAACGCTTCCCGCAGAGCATGGGCAAACCACCATTTGCTTAGGTGCAGCAGAACCAGACGCAACCGGCGAGAACCAATCGTCTTTACCGCAAACGGTGATGTTATTTGGATTGCAGTTCAGGTGCTCTACCAATGCTTGCTGCGCCGCTTCTGGGCCACTTGGCAACTTAAGATTATGCTCGGTTGCCATCACAACACGAGCCGCCGAAGAAATCAGAGCGTAGACATGATAATCCGCCGCAACCAAGCATTCTAAAAGACGAAGGCCGTAGGGAGCACCAGAAGCACCCGTTAATGCCAACGTGATGGCTTTTTTATGAGAGGGTTGTGTTTTGTTTTGCATATCAATCAGGCTTTTTGTTTTAACTGCTCAAGAAGTTTTCCGTGAATACCACCAAAGCCACCGTTACTCATGACTAGAATTTGGTCACCTGGTCGCGCACGTTCGACGATCTTGGCTACAAAGTTATCTATATCCGCATCGACAAACGCTGGCTGTGTGCATTGGTCGGCAATGTCTTGCACAGACCACTCGATATTATCTGGCTGGAACAAGAAGACTTCATCTGCACTGTGTAGTGACTCTGCAAGTGTGTTTTTGTGTACACCTCGCTTCATGGTGGCAGAACGCGGCTCCAACACAGCAAGGATGCGTTTTTCACCTACCTTGTTACGCAAACCACCGACAGTAAGTTCAATTGCCGTTGGGTGATGCGCAAAATCATCGTAAACCGTCACACCTTGTTCTTCACCTTTCAGCTCTAAACGGCGCTTGGTATTGATGAAACGCCCTAATGCCTGGCAAGCAAGATCCGGAGTGACTCCAACATGTCGTGCAGCAGCGATTGCCATCAGCGCATTATCCACATTGTGGTCACCCACCAAATTCCATTCGACGGTACCAACCTTCTCGCCTTGCAACGCAACGTCAAATTTTGAGCCATCAAGCACTAATTTGTGCGCTTGCCAGTCGCCATCAACACCTGAAAACTGCTTTTCTGTCCAGCAACCACGCTCGAATACATCCGCCAAAGCTTGGTCTTGCTTCGGAGCTAAGATTAAGCCATTGCCGGGAACCGTTCGCACTAAATGATGGAATTGGCGCTTGATCGCTTCTAGATCATCGAAGATATCAGCATGATCAAACTCAAGATTGTTCATGATTAAAGTGCGAGGATGGTAATGCACAAACTTAGAACGCTTATCGAAAAAAGCACTGTCATATTCGTCCGCTTCAACGACAAAAAACATGCTTTCACCCAAACGAGCAGACACTCCGAAGTTACCGAGTACCCCACCGACTAAGAAACCCGGTTGATAACCACAATCTTCAAGTATCCAAGCAAGCATGCTCGACGTAGTCGTTTTCCCATGTGTACCCGATACCGCCAATACCCACCGATCATGCAGCAAAAACTCGTTGAGCCACTGCGGGCCAGAGGTGTAACGCATGTTAGTGTTGAGCACATGCTCGACACACGGGTTGCCACGGCTCATGGCATTACCAATCACAACAAGGTCTGGTTGAGGGTCGAGTTGAGACGGGTCGAAGCCTTCAATAATTTCAATACCTTGAGACTCAAGCAACGTGCTCATCGGTGGGTAAACGTTGGCATCAGAACCAGTGACTTTATGCCCTAATTGGCGCGCTAAAATCGCAGCGCCGCCCATAAATGTGCCACAGATACCCAAGATATGAATGTGCATAAACTAAACCTTGTAATGCGTTCTTTAATGCTTTCATTATCGCGATTACCGCCTGAAAAGCGAGTGACTTTAGCCTTCTTCTTGCAGTCCCTTTCACAAATATGACAAGGTTGAACACAGACTGTACAACCTCTTGCTTACTGATGAATCCCTCAAACAAGTCTACAAATAAATTGAGATCTCAAACAGTTACTTCATTACCATTAAAAAGATCTGCGACTTAAACTTACATCCAGCGCAATCGTTTAACATCCATAAAGAGATGCTCACTTGCGCACTACCCCCAATGAAATGAAAATGTAAGGATTAACCATGTCAGGACTGCGCACCCTAGGCGAGTTCATTGTCGAAAAACAAGCGGATTTCCCCCACGCTAGCGGTGATCTATCATCCCTTTTAGCCTCCATTCGTTTAGCTGCAAAAATCGTTAACCGCGAAATCAACGCAGCGGGTCTCGGTGATATCACTGGTGCTGTAGGCACGGAAAATGTCCAAGGTGAAGATCAGCAAAAGCTCGATGTTTACGCGAACGATAAGTTCAAAGCCGCGCTTGAAGCTCGTGATCAAGTGTGTGGCGTTGCCAGTGAAGAAGAAGACGAAGCAGTTGCGTTCAATAAAGAACTCAACCAAAACGCCAAATATGTAGTATTGATGGACCCACTTGATGGTTCTTCTAACATCGATGTGAACGTCTCTGTTGGTACTATCTTCTCGATTTACCGTCGTGTTTCTCCAATCGGTACTCCACCAACTGAAGAAGACTTCCTACAACCTGGTCACAAACAAGTGGCTGCGGGCTACGTGATTTACGGCTCCTCCACCATGTTGGTATACACAACTGGTAACGGCGTAAACGGCTTTACTTACGACCCATCTATCGGCAGCTTCTGTCTTTCTCATGAAAACATGATGATTCCTGATGATGGTAAGATCTACTCCATCAACGAAGGTAATTACATTCGTTTCCCTCAAGGGGTGAAGAAGTACATCAAGTACTGCCAAGAAAACGTGCCAGAAGACGGTCGCCCATACACTTCTCGCTACATTGGCTCGCTGGTTGCTGATTTCCACCGCAACCTACTGAAAGGCGGTATCTACCTTTACCCAAGCACACAAAGCCACCCGCAAGGCAAGCTACGCCTGCTTTACGAATGTAACCCTATGGCATTCCTCATTGAGCAAGCTGGCGGCATTGCATCGGACGGCGTGAATCGCATTATGGACATCAAGCCTACTGAGTTGCACCAGCGTGTACCTTTCTTTGTGGGTTCGAAGAACATGGTTCGCAAAGTTGAAGAGTTCCTTGAACTGCACCGCGACGAAGAATAATTTCAGACCTTTGTCCAACGCGGCAGGTGTTTACCTGCCGCGTTTTTGTCGCTAAAGTGAAACGCGAATTTATCATCAGATGAAGCCGCTTTTGTGTGACTCATCGTTAATGAAAAGGAATATTCTAATGAGCTTAAACCATGTACCAGCAGGCAAGTCGCTGCCTGAAGATATCTATGTCGTTATCGAAATTCCTGCAAATGCAGATCCAATCAAGTACGAAGTAGATAAAGACTCTGGTGCTGTATTTGTCGACCGTTTCATGTCTGCACCAATGTTCTACCCATGCAACTATGGCTACGTGAACAATACCCTGTCTCTTGATGGCGACCCAGTCGACGTATTGGTACCAACACCATACCCACTCATGCCAGGTTCAGTCATTCGCTGCCGTCCTGTTGGCGTTTTGAAGATGACAGATGAATCGGGTGAAGATGCAAAAGTGTTTGCGGTTCCCCACTCAAAAATCTCGAAAGAGTACGAGCACATCCAAGATGTGGGCGATATCCCAGAACTACTGAAAGCGCAGATCACGCAATTCTTTGAGCGTTACAAAGAGCTTGAAGCAGGCAAATGGGTGAAAGTGGATGGTTGGGCAGATGTTGCTGCCGCCAAAGCTGAAATCCTAGAATCTTACGAGCGAGCTCAGAAAAAATAAGCATCACTGCTGATACAAAATTAAAAAGAGCTGCTCTAGGGCAGCTCTTTTGCTTTCATCTTACCTGTGTCAACTAGATAGGTGCGCCTGCTGAAGACATTCGTCCAGCGTCGTAGTCATGTTGAAAGAAGGGGTCAACGTCATCACAAATGCCAAAATACGGGCGCCCGATAACACCGAGCATATAAGCACTTTGCTCGCAATACTCTTGTTTGCCTTGCTGGTAACCCGCTTGATAAGCCATTATCAGTTCTGGCGTCGCATGGTTAACATCATCCAGCTTCGCAATTCGCTCCTCAGATAACTCCCGTAATCCATCTAAAGCTGACTGCTTACCAAACACTTGCCAATCGGTCACATTATTCGAAGTCGGTAGTGTTGTTTGTGCGCATGCAGCAAGAAGCAACGCCATTACTCCAATTACGAATGCTTTCATCGTGACTCCTTAGTGTTTAGCTCATTGCTATTGATAATGTCAGTATAGCTCACACCTTTTGACACCAATCTCCGGAAGCGATTTCTTCGGTTAACTGCTCA
Source organism: Vibrio sp. Vb2880 (assembly GCF_033337975.1). Taxonomy (NCBI): domain Bacteria; kingdom Pseudomonadati; phylum Pseudomonadota; class Gammaproteobacteria; order Vibrionales; family Vibrionaceae; genus Vibrio; species Vibrio sp. Vb2880. The sequence continues at coordinate 196,271 of NZ_JAWORT010000006.1, read as the reverse complement.
GTATCTTGATATAAGTAGATCCAAGCTTGGCCAAAAGGCGTAACGATGCTCTCTCGGCGATATTCCACTGGCACATCTTCTAACCTATCTAGCTCAGATAAGGTTTCACTGTCAATCAGGTACACCTCACCTTGAATCGAGCGTTGCCCATCAGACAACGCTGGATAAGGGCCTAAGTCATACATTGCAAATTGAGCATCCGTTTCATGTAAACCAAGAAACTGCGCCGAGCGCAAATACTGATGGTTGTACTCTCCCTTGCGTAACGTGCCGTAGACAAAAATCAAATGCTGCATAACCACTCCTTAGTCATGACTGTGTATGCTTAGGTTAAAGCACTTTAATCGAACTCAAACTGATAGAGTAGGTCAACGGCGCTATCTACACCAGATACCGCTTCTAAATACAAGTCTTGCATCAATCGGTAACGCACAGTGAACTCACCTAGGGAGTTAAAGATGCCGACACCATATTTCACCTGCAAACCTGGCAGAATATAACCACTCACCGTCACTTGCGAATCATCGCCCGACCCAGCAGTGTCCAGCTGTAAATCCTGTACGCCAAAGGCTTCACCGATTTCACCAACCACACGACCACTCTTCGCCAAGCTTAAACCAATTAAGGTAGTCGTCATTGCATTACCACCGGCTTCACCATCAATATCTTGACCACGAAGTAGATAAGAAAGTGCATTGGCTTGGTTCATCGCGGGCTCTGAGAAAATTTCTATACTCGGATCAGATGCTGGGCCCGACACTTGTACCCCCGCAATGACATCATCTTGGGTATTGTCTGGATTACGAATCGCTTTGATAGACAAGTAAGGTTGATCTGGTGGACCATTCATCAGAATCTTACCTTCTTTAATCAATAAGTCCTGACCAAACGAACGATAAGAACCGTCGACAACATTCACTTCACCAACGATGAAAGGACCTTTGTCTTTTTGTGTCACGTTTAGGTTCCCTTTCAACCCACCTTTTAAACCAAAAGCGGCAAGTTGGAAGTCATCACCAATTTTAATGTTGATGTTCGTTTCCACATCAAACGGCATCGCAGCGACATCGTCCACTGGCTGCAAGTTTTTATCGAGAATAACGGTATCACTCGATACACCTACCGCACTTGGTGGAAGCTCTTCGACGACAATTCTGCCCCATGGCAAATTAATATCACCCTCAATTTTCGCAAGCTGAGGAGTCACATCTATTGTCATGTCAGGCTCAACTTTGATTTTTACCATTGGGGGCAAATCAACATTGAGCTCTTTAGCAAATACACGCGCTTTAGTACGCCAGTTCTGTAAGTCCTGCCATTCGGCATCACCGGTAACGTTCAACTCACCATCCGGGGTTAGAATTCCGGCATCCAAGTCCGCTTGATGGCCTTTAAAGTTGATGACGACCTGCCCTGAGTTTATATCTATCGGTGTGACTTCACCCTGTAGCTTCATCTGGTCAATCAAGAACTGGCCGTTCAACTTCGGATGCATGACGTCACCTGATATCGCTAGGTCAGTATTCATGTTTGCTTTAAACAAGCTGTACTCACCTATCAACGGTGCCAAGAAATCCAAGTGGAACGTAGAGAGTGAAACCTTACCATCAATAGTGGGCTTTTCAGACGAGACATTCAGTAAAGAAACCTTACCAGACAAGTCACCGTTATCTTTCACATCAAATAGCCACTCGGCATCAAGCTTGTCTTTCGCTAATGCCGCTTTAAAGTTGAAGCTTTCCCAACCGACTTTAATTGGCTGCTCAAGCGCTTGTTCAACTTGGCCTTTTGGCATATTGACACTTAAGGTTACTTCAGGCTTTTTCTCTGGTGCCCATTTAGCAAAAGCCTGTGCATTAACCGAGCCTTGCAGCTTGGTTTCTGGCGGCAGGAATTGCTTGATTTGGTCAAAATCAAAATCATTGATGGCTAACTTCGCCTGGCCACTCTTACCGACACTAATGTCTTCGGTTAGACATACGCTCGACTCCGCTTGCAACCAACAATGCGCTTGAACGTTCGCGATCTGTTTGTCGATATTGACCTTCACCGCGGTCGATTTTTGCAACGCCCACGGGCCTTGTTGCGAGCTCAGCGTCAAGCGGCGCAGCGCCCCATCCCAAATCATTTCTGGTTTCTGCTGGAATGTCCCTTCAATTTCTAAACTGGTCGACACCAGGTCAGACACTACATCGAGCGTAAGTTGATGCAGTTTTTCATCCCCAGAGACTTCAAGGTCAGCACTATCAACTTTTATGTCGTCATAGGTAATGTTGTTCGCAATTAGGCTTATGTTCGCTTTTGGTGCTGGCAGAGGCTTCACATCACCCTTTAAGGTGATCGTTTCTACGTTCGCCTGTTGCTGCCAGTTTATCTGATTTAAAGCGAGATCAAGATTGATGTCTGGTTCTTTCAAGCTACCACGTAGTGCGACTTTACCTTGCATTTTACCTGCAAGATCCGGAACACTTTTCGCAAAATCAGGGAAGTTAACCTCAACATCCATCAGAATTTGCTTATCGATCTTACCCTTTGCACTCAGTTGGTTCGGGCCATGAGAAAGCGCTAAACCCTGAGTGGTAAGTTGGATGTCTTCACCTTTGCCGTTCTTATCAGACGCTTCAAGTTGCCCTTCAACATTCAGCGGATACCCTCGCAAAATGCCGTCAATGTCTAACTTAGGCAAACTGACTTGCCAACCGCCTTGTTCTGTTAACGACCCCGAAGTCGAAAGGTTACCGCTGATATCCCCTTCAGCTTCTTTCCATTGTAAACCTGGTTGAATGTTTTTCAGGTTTAAGTCAGCTTGCCAGTTGATTGGCGCAGCCCAATTGGCCATGACTTTCCCAGAGAGCTCGCCCCCTAAGGTTTTCACTACAAGGCTTTCAAGGTCAATTTGCTCTAACGTACCTTTGCCGTTTAGTGCGACATCAACGGCGGGAATATCTTTGCCTGACGCTTTGGTTTCTAATGCGACTTCGTAGCCATCAAGTGAGCCTTTTGCCGCCAAGCTTGGTACAGAAACCTGGTAATCGCTTTGTCCAAATAGCGGCCATTGCGCCTGTACATTTTTAATCGCGACATCAAACGGTAACTGCGTTTTAAGCAGTTGAATATCACCTTTGATCTCCGCTTGTACAAGCTCAGAAAGCGTAGCATTTAGTGACAAATCACCAACCGAACCCGAGACCAAAAGCGACAGTTTTTGTCCCTTCGCATCCGCTTGCTTCACTAACGCGTCCAGTTGCGCTTTGATAGGGTAATCAGAAGAAAGCGTCACTTGTGTGCTCAACTTGCCTTCCACTTCTGGCATGTCGAGCTCTAACGTTTTGACATCAACACGCTCACCGCCTGCTCTTGCAACCAAACCAAGATGATTGACGATCACTGGCGTTTCACCTGCCAGTTTGAAATTGTGAATATCAAGACGACGCGCTTCCACCGTCAGCGGAATCCATACTTCGGGTAACACAATATCTTGCGGTGTAGCATCGGCTTCTTTCGGCTCTTCAACAACCGCTTCAGGTTCAGCTTCACTTGGTGCTAAAGCCACATTAATGTCTTTCAACGCGGTAGGTGCGATCACCAAACGATCGCCTTGCATCGACAAAGCGGTCGAGAATGTTTGCCAATCAATTTGATTGCCCAGCACATTGACGTTGATGTCATTAAAGCTGACTTTATTAACAAAAATTGGCACTGGCGTACTGATAGAACGCAGTGGTGGTGTTTCCTCTTGCTCCTCGCTTGCTGGCGGTAACTCTGGCATCTTAAAGTCAAGCCCCTGCAGTCTTAACTCATCGACACAGACCTTAGGGTCAAAGAAACAGCGGAAGTTCACTGCCAAAGCTAAACGCTCGACTTTGGCGTCGATATTCAAAGACTCATCGACAAAACTGACGTTATGCAGTTCGAAGCGAGGAAACAATGAACCCTGCACTTTTTCAATCTGCAATTGTGGTAATGCTTTTTCGGCTCCCCACAAGGCAAATTTGAGGCCTGGGTGGGTAAACAAAACTGTCGCGACAATAATGATGAGCAACAGCAATAGACCAATCAAACTGAGCGACAACCATTTGGTCCACTTAAACATCATTTTGATCATAGCTCAGGCCCCAATGAGAAGTGGATACGAAACTCTCGTTCTGGTTTTGCATCCAACCCCCATGCAAAATCAAAACTAACAGGGCCCACCGGAGACGCCCAGCGGATACCAACACCAGCACCTGATTTCCAATCTGGTGTTTCATTAAACGCATCACCAATATCGTAAAACGTTGCAGCCCACCAGTTTCCATAAACACGATATTGGTATTCTAATGTACTGCTAACAATGTATTTACCACCCGTCAAAGCACCACTCTCATCCACAGGTGAAATAGATTCATAGCCGTAACCACGAATATTATTATCACCACCAGCGAAGAAACGCAGCGACGGTGATAGTTTTTCAAGTTCATCGGTAATATTCGCACCACCTTCTAAGCGGAACAAACCACGATAATTCTCTCCAATACCACGAATCCAAGATGTCGAGCCAATTAAGCGGAGCACTCTAGTTTCAGAAAGCATAGCGGTATCACCATACTCAATAGTGATGCTTTGCTTGTCTCCCCACATTGGCATATTGCCCCCTCGAACCCTAGTCCGAGAAAATGTCGCACCTGGAAGTACGAAGTTGAATTCATCATCTTGTAAACCTTGCGTAAAGCTCTCGTACAAATGACGAACATAAACGGTATTATGCCAACCACCGTCTGCTAACCAATGACGCTCCACTGCAAGGTTAGACTCGATACTCTGCGTGTCACGGTTGTCTAGGTTTTTAAGCCCATATTGAACTTGATAATAATCGTTAGCGACATCTTCTAAAGGAATTTTGTAAGAAGCAGTCACGGTTTGCTCTGGCTTAGATAGGGATAAAGCAGTGTTGAAACTGTGTCCTCGGGAGCTCACCCAAGGTTTCTTCCACTTCAACGTTCCTCGAACGCCAACATCCGTTGAGTAACCAATACCCGTCTCGATCTGATTCTTCGAAGCAGGAGATAAAGACACTTTAATTGGCAAGTCTCGGCCATCATCAAGCCTATCCAATTCAGGCTCAACAAAAACTGAGGAAAACCACTCCGTATTTGATAGCTTCTGGTTAAACTCGCCCAGCTTCGAAACGTTGTATGGGTCCCCTTCTTTAAAAGGTTGTAGTGATGCGACACGGTCTTCCCAGATGTGGTTGCCAATAAAAGAAACGTCGCCAAAATTGAAACGTATTCCACTGCTGTAGTGCAAACGGACATTAGCTTCGTTCAGATCAGGGATAACCTCTAATCGACTTAGCGTAAACTCACCATTGAAGTAACCACGCTGAAGCGCCAAGTTACGAATGCCTGACTTAAGGCTGTCGTATTGGCCTTGATTCAAAACTTGACCAACTTTGAGCGGAGAGCGCTCAATAAGTTTTGCAAACTCTTCATCGTCCTTGGCCTCTCCAGTGATGACCACATCCATGACTTTCACTTTCACTGGCAAGCCCGGCTTGATGAGCACAATTAACTCATCATTCGCTTCAGGAATAGAGTATGAAATTTTTGCATGATAATACCCAAGCGCGTTAAGCGCTTCAGTGATACTTTGATCTAATCTCGCTTGAAAACGCAGAGAAGTGGAGTAATCCTTCTCTGGAATAGATGATAGATACGCACTGACATTCTCTTCTAAAGCGCCATCAATGCCTTTCAAAGTCAAAGAAACATCGGCATAGGCACCATGAGAAAAGGCAAACAGGCCAACAATGGTGGGGAGAGCTTTTTTTATCATGCTTTTATGGCTGAATGAGGTTAAGTAAACGTAAATAATGATAACGCCAATTAGATTCTAAGTCTGTAATATTAATAGGTTTAACGCGGTCTATGTCATCACAGCATCAGATACAGACGAAATGAAAAAGTTCGCAAATTTAAGACACGTATTGAAGGACAAATACCATGCTCAACAAACAAACATTGATCAGTATAGAAGATGCCTTGCCAGGTAGAGATCAACCAATGCAGATTGACGATCATCATTTTGTAAATAAATCTAACCTAAAGGCGCCTCTGACGTCACACCAACAGCAGATCTTGCTCGGAATGGGCTGTTTTTGGGGCGCTGAGCGCGTATTTTGGCAACTCGACGGCGTTGTATCTACTTCGGTCGGTTACGCTGGGGGTTACACACCCAATCCCACGTATGAAGAAGTCTGTACGGGTAAAACGGGTCATACAGAAGTCGTTCGAGTCGTTTTCGATGAACGCGTCATCTCATTAGAAAAGCTACTGGCTGTTTTTTGGGAAAAACACGACCCAACTCAGGGAATGCGTCAAGGTAACGACTTAGGTACTCAATATCGTTCTGCAATTTACACTTATTCGACGGAGCAGCTCGAGAGCACAGAGAAATCGAAACTCTTGTATCAGCAAGCACTGCAAGAAGAGCAGCGCGCGAACATCACCACCGAAATACAACCAGCAGGTCCGTATTACTTTGCGGAAACCTACCACCAGCAATATTTGGCGAAAAACCCTGATGGTTACTGTGGCATCGGAGGAACGGGAGTTTGCTTCCCACCAAGCCTCCAAGGATAAACCTAACCAGCAACAAAAAGAGCGACCGATATGGTCGCTCTTTTCTAAATCTAAGTGGGTACCAAGCTAACTAAGCCGATAATGATGCTATCACTTGGTTGACTTCTTTAAAGATGGTGAGCCTTTTATGATCGTTGACGTCAGGTAGTAACACTTTGCCATTGTCGAACTGAAAACAGCCAACCCCAACAATAAAAAATTGACCTTTGAACAACGTTTTAACAAAACGGGCCACTTGTAATGGTCGATATACAGCAAACTCACGTAGCATAACTCACCTCAATTCCTTTGAGAAAACACGGATTGCTTATTTTTCCTCTGCAATCTTAATGCGCAATTTGCGATGGAAATCATTTTAGCAAATTCTAAATATAACGCAAGATTACACCACTCCATACGTTAAATAAATGTTATCAACGGTCCTACAAATTTCTAAGATCTGGATATATACTGGAAGCTTCCAAACCTCGTACGGAATATAACAATATGAAAACTAAGACTCTCCTACCTCTACTACTGGCCTTAACGCCAAGCTTGACCTTTGCACACAACTTGTCAGTAGGAAAAAGCGTTCCTCCTGTCAATGTTGCCGCTTACGGCGAGATTGTTTTACAAGGCGAAGGCGTTGCATACCAACCCTGGGCAACTCAACATATGCAAGGCAAAGTTCGTGTTATTCAAGCCATCGCAGGCCGTAGCAGTTCAAAAGAGATGAATGCCCCTTTAATGTCGGCAATAACAGCGGCAAATTTTCCACAAGAAAGCTACCAGACGACGACTATCATCAACCAAGATGATGCAATTTGGGGGACAGGATCTTTCGTGAAGTCTTCAGCTCAAGACAGCAAAAAAGAGTTTCCTTGGTCATCCATGGTTCTTGATGAAAATGGCGTAGTTGCTAATACTTGGGACCTGAAAGAAGAAAGCTCGGCCATTATTGTTCAAGACAAAACGGGCAAAGTTCTGTTTGTCAAAGAGGGCGCACTTGAGCAAGATGAGATAACAAAAGTCATTGAGCTTATTAAACAGAACATCTAGCTTCATTGAATGGCTCCTTGTTCTTGTTGTAAGGAGCTATATGAATTTGATTAGAAGCATGGGCAGTGATAACTCTGCTCTTTATAAGTGCGACACTTCCATCAGAGAGTATTACCAATATTTTTCGGCACGTATGTGTTGAGTTAAATTTTTCTGCTAGCCAACAAAAGAGTGAACTTTTATTCATTATGGGTGTTATATTATAACAGTCGGTAAGAGGAGCTCAGATGTACCACCACCAGCAAAAAATACTAAGATATTGGTATCGCACTGCTTTATTTTTCAGTGTTGCGTTGCTGATCGCTTGGAACTTTGCGGTCGTACTCCATCAAGTCGATCTGACGCCCGACCATCATACCCATCATCATTGCCAATTATTTTCTGGTGTTCAGCACGGTATAGCAAAGGTACAACCTACCCTCTCTACACCGACTTTTACGCGCGCCCAGCATCATCATGTTTTTTTGCATCTCGTGTACGGCGAAGAAGTTCTTGGCGCTGCTCGTGCCCCTCCTTATTTTGCTTAATTTCCAAACTATTCCACACTCAAAATTATTGAGTTCATTTCCGCACCTAGTGTGTCAGGAACAATAACTTAGTGAAACTCGAATCTGAGCAATACCGCCTTTGGTTAATGCCAGTAAAATTAGGAAAAATACAATGTCATCAAAACACGTTTTAGCCCTTGCTATTGGTCTCACTTTATCGACAGCAGCGAATGCAAACGAATACCGCCAGCATGGTGCTCATGTGCATGGTCACGTCGAGTTTAATATCGCCCAAGATGGCAAAGATCTGTTAGTAGAGATCACAGCTCCTGGAGCTGATGTTGTGGGTTTCGAACATGCTCCAGAAAACGCGCAACAAGAGCAAGCGCTTAAACAAGCCGTCGCTACACTCGAAGACAGCAACGCATTGTTCGCTATTAACTCACAAGCTGATTGTAATATTGAAGAAGCTTACGTGAGCCACAACCTAAGCGAAACTCATGAGGAACATGATCATAGTGAGCACGACCATAATGACCATGCACATCACGATCATGAAGGGCACGAACACCATGATAATAATGAACATCATGATAAACATGACCACCATGACGATCATGATGAGGCGCACGATCATGGCGGTCACGGTGAATTTTCGGTGCAATATCGCTTCAGTTGCGAACAAGTTAATCAGCTTAGCCAAATCCAAACCGATTGGTTTAACCAATTCCCAACTACAGAGTCCATCAGCGTCAATATATTCACTGATACCATGCAATCAGCAATTAAATTAAGCAAAGATAACACCCAAATCGTAATCAAATAACACGAGTGGCGTGTAAGTACCCACTTACACGCCACAGCTTTGGTGATTTAATATGACTGAAACCACACCAAATGTTGTCGAGCTAGAGGATGCCCAATTTTTCTGGCCCGGTTCAACCAACCCAACCATCCACATCCCCAAATTACACATTACACAAGGCGAGCATGTGTTTATCAAAGGTCCAAGTGGCTGCGGTAAATCGACCTTGCTCGCTTTGTTGACGGGGATTAACACATTAACTTCAGGCTCTCTATCTGTTCTCGATACTGACCTTGCTAGTTTAAGTGCCAGTCAGAGAGACCGCTTTCGCGCCAATCATATTGGCTACATCTTTCAACAGTTCAATTTATTGCCGTACCTTAACGTACTTGAAAACGTATTATTGCCATGTCAGTTCAGTAAAATACGACGTGACCGTGCCCATTTAGGTGCCTCATCTCAAACGTTAAATGAACAGGCTCAGGCCCTACTAGAACGACTGCACTTGCCAAACGAGCTTCATACACGCCCTGTCTCTGAATTGAGTATTGGTCAACAACAACGTGTGGCTGCGGCTCGAGCTCTGATAGGACATCCAGAGTTAGTGATCGCTGACGAACCAACCTCAGCTTTAGACTATGACAATCGTAAAGCATTTATTGAGCTCCTTATGGAGCAAGCGAATCAAGCCAATGCCACACTGGTATTCGTTAGCCACGACCCAACACTCGAACCCTTATTCGATCGCACGCTCAATCTACCCGACATTAATCAAGTATCTAGCCTAGGAGCCATATCATGAGTGCCGTTGTAAAGCTCGCCTGGAAAAGCTTGATGAACCGCAAAGCGACGGCAATTCTAACCATCATGACCGTTGCGATTTCAGTGGTACTCCTCTTGGGCGTCGAGCGTATCCGAACTCAAGCCAAGGATAGCTTCGCTAATACAATTTCAGGCACTGACCTCATTATTGGTGGACGTTCTGGGCAAGTGAACCTATTGCTCTATTCTGTGTTTCGTATTGGTAATGCGACCAACAACATCGATTGGAAAAGCTACCAAGAGTTTGCCAATCATCGTTCAGTCGATTGGGCTATTCCAATCTCGCTTGGCGACTCGCATAAAGGCTTCCGAGTTATGGGAACCAATCACAGTTACTTTGAGCATTACAAGTTTGGAAGTAAGCAACCACTAACATTTAGCAAGGGCAGAGAATTCAATGGTTTATTTGAAACCGTGCTAGGTTCTGATGTCGCTAAACAACTTGGTTATGATATCGGTAGCGAAATCATCATTGCCCACGGCATTAGCGACGTTGGCTTTAGCCGTCATGACAATCTGCCATTTAAAGTTGTCGGTATCCTTGCACCTACAGGAACACCAGTCGACAAAACTGTCCATGTATCATTGGAAGCCATCGAAGCCATTCACGTCGGATGGGAAAGTGGTGCGCGTTTGGGCCCGACACCCAAGGCACAAGATCTCAAAAACAGAGACTTTCAGCCCAAACAAATTACCGCTATGCTCGTTGGTTTGAAATCTCGTATTCAAACTTTCGCCCTGCAAAGACAAATTAACACCTACCCCAAAGAGCCGCTCAGCGCCATTATGCCCGGCGTTGCGTTGCATGAGTTATGGAGAATGATGTCGGTTGCAGAGCAAGCCCTAATGGCAGTATCTGGTTTTGTCGTGATCGCAGGGTTGTTAGGTATGTTAAGCAGTCTATTAACTAGCCTACAGGAACGCCGCCGTGAAATGGCGATTTTGCGTGCCATGGGAGCAAGGCCTCGTCATGTTTTCTCACTCTTAATTAGTGAAGCCAGCTTGCTTACTGCTGCTGGTATTATTACTGGCGTTACTGGGCTGTATGCCATTCTTGCTATCGCGCAGCCGATCATCCAACAGCACTATGGAATACATCTCACCTTAAGCATCTTATCTACTTATGAGTGGATGCTATTAGGTTTCGTACAATGCGCTGGTATTGTGATTGGTTTCATTCCCGCACTCCGCGCCTACCGACAGTCACTGAGTGACGGAATGACAATAAGGATTTAATAAAATGTGGAAAAAAATACTCGCAAGTTGCTTGCTGGTCGTCGCATTCACAGCGCCTGTTATGGCCAGCGAAGAACCATTAAAGCTTGACTGGATTGACCTTGTTCCAGAAAAAGAGCGTAAATTGTTCGACAGTATAGGCATGCCCGCATCTGATCACAGTGGTGGCGCAGCCCAGCAGTCCAAGATTGGTAACGTTCGACCAGAACTGAACGGAAGCCAAGTTAAAATTCCAGGGTTTGTTATCCCACTTGAAGGTGATGCCGATACCGTCACCGAATTTTTATTGGTGCCATATTTTGGAGCTTGTATTCACGTGCCACCACCGCCTCCAAACCAGATCATTTACGTGAAGTTTCCGAAAGGCGCGCCTGTTCAAGAGTTGTGGGATGTTATATATGTGGTTGGAACGTTGAAAACCGAGACGATAAACCACGAACTGGCAGAAACGGCTTACGTTATTGAGGGATCAGAAATAGAAGCCTACGACGATATGTAATTTAAGTCGTCGATAAGCCTCGCTACACCTAAGGCGTCACACTAGCGCCTTTTTTAGCTTTGTGCTACACGATATAACGAGATAAATACGCTAACACGCCCACATAAATAACCAAAAGAAACGCTATCGACAGGTGCTTTTTGAGTTTACCTGCTTCTGAGAACTTCATAGCCCCTCCAAAATAACGATAACAATTTTAACAACTCATTATCATTTTGAATAGCCCTATTCGTTCAAAAACTGAGAACTCCTGTCTGGTCGCTTGGTCAGATAAGGTGTAAATTTAAACGTGCGAACCGCGCAGTTCTTGGTAGGAAAACGAATGGCAGACCCGACAAAGCAACCTGTTGTCATCGAACATCAGTCAGACACAAAAAAAAATACGCAACAAGAAAAGAAACAAGGCTACATAAAAGACAGTGCTAGTAAGGTAAAAACCATAGCCCAAATACACGGTCTTGACGCCTTACTGCAAACCGAACCGCCGGCCAAGTCTGCGTTTGAAAGAGCCCAATTGCGAGAGCAAAGACGCCAAGAACAGCGACAAAAAAACTTAGAACAGATTTTAAAATTAGCGCACAGTTCATGCCGAGATGAGACAGCGGGAGAGCCAGACCAAGATTGGTTGCATCGATTTTTTGAGATGGCTCAAGACATCCATAACAGCGCGATGCAAAAGCTATGGGCTCAAGTGATGAAGCGTGAAGTGACCAATCCGGGTTCAACGTCCATGAAAGCGTTGAAAACCCTCAAGGATATGTCACCAAAGGAAGCACAAACTCTGCAAAGAGCCGCCTCTTTAGCGTGCAGTTTTGGAGGGGATCACAGCAGAAAACTGCTGATTGGTTACAAAGCGCAAGGAGGCATATTTAGCTTCGGCAAGCGAGACGTCGCCAACAGCCTAAATATGGGAAGTTTTCAACTGCCGTATTCAAGCTTGTTGCTCTTAATTGAATTAGGGCTGCTGCACAGTGCCGAACTTGAATCTGGCGAAATTAGTATCGAGACACCGTTGGTCCTCACCTACCAAGGTAAAAACTTGTCGCTGCACGTAAACAGTAAAGGTGTCCGCCTTTTATATTACCGCTTCACACCCACAGGCAATGAGCTCTGCACCTTGCTCGGAAACAAACCACATGCCGAATACTACGATCAAATGCTTGCACTGTTAAATCATAGATTTAGTGTCCATAGTGAAGCTAAAAGTACGGTTCATCATACTGTCTAGCCAGTTGGAGAAGCATTTGACCACCTATGATCCAAATACTTCTCCAGCCGCTCAAAGAGCTTTAGGTCACCTATGATCTAAATGATTTTTATCGGATCACACCGCGTTGTTTAAGATCGATTAAGCACAAATCCACCAGCTCATCGACACTCTTTTCTCCCGCGGGCAAATCGATTTCAGGGTTCTCTGGCGCTTGATATTCCGAATCAATACCAGTGAAATTAGGAATCTCTCCCGCACGGGCTTTACGGTATAAACCCTTAGGATCTCGACCTTCGCAAACCTCTAGAGATACATTGACATACACTTCGATAAACTCGCCTTCTGGCAATAAATCGCGCACTAACTTCCGCTCTGCACGATGCGGTGAAATAAACGCCGACAGAACAATTAAACCCGCATCTGCCATCAACTTCGCCAGTTCACCAATGCGACGAATGTTCTCGCGACGGTCCTGTTCAGAAAAACCTAAATCGCTACACAAACCATGTCGTACATTGTCACCATCCAATAAATAGGTGTGGTAACCCAATGCTGCAAGGCGATTTTCCAACGCCCCTGCTACGGTTGATTTACCCGCTCCAGATAAGCCGGTAAACCACAATACGGCAGGTTTTTGCTTCTTTAATTCAGCACGAAACTGTTTATCAACCGAATGCTGGTGCCAAACAATGTTTTCATCTTTTACCGTCGTTTCGGCAGTCATAACGTATCCTTGTAAATATCGGAATTAAAACGGGAAAAAGACCGGGATCAAAGTAAGTACTAATACAGAGTACACAATCGAAATTGGCACTCCAATTCTCACGTAGTCGGTCAATTTGTAATTTCCTACGCTGTACACCAGCAGGTTAGTTTGGTAACCGTAGGGAGAGATAAAGCTCGCACTCGCGCCGAACAAAACCGCCATGATGAATGGCATCGGATCCACGCCATAACCCACCGCCATGCTATAGCCGATAGGAAAAGAAAGCGCAGCCGCGGCATTGTTTGTCACCAATTCAGTGAGTACCAATGTCATGATATAAGTCGCCACCAAGGCACCAAATACTCCCCAGCCATTAAACGCTTCAATAAACATCACTCCCATTCTTTCTGACAATCCAGAAGAGATCATCAGTTGAGCAATAGACAAAGCGGAACCGACAATCACGACGATATCGATCGGAAAACGGCGGCGCAGTTCTGAAATCTGCACAATACCAAACGCAATAAGCGCGATAAGGTACGCAGCTAGACCTTTAATAATCGGTACTAACTCTAATAGAGCGCATCCAATTACGGCTGCAAAGCCCAGTAATACAATGGAAGACTTATTCGTATCAAGCCGAGCGCTAGAGTCCAAGTCATGCACTAAAACAAACTCTTTACGATGAGCTCGGCGTTCAGACTCAAAACGCTTGCCTGGAACCAGAACTAACGTGTCCCCAGGCGCTAAGGTAATGCTACCCAAGCCACCTTCTAGGCGTTCGTGGCCTCGGCGAATCGCCACAACAACGGCATCGAATCGGTCGCGGAATCGGCTCTCTTTGAGGGTTTTGTAGCAAAACGTCGCCGACGAGCTCACCACAACTTCGATAAAGTTTTGCCCATTTAAGTGCTGCTGACCAAACAACTTGAGGCCCGGAATTTCTTGCAGGGTCGCGACGCTCTCAACATCGCCACAAAATAACAGGCGGTCTTTTGCATTGAGCACAAAATCCGGTCCCACAGAAGAAACAGTAACACCATCGCGCACCACTTCTGCAAGAAACAGTTTGCGCAGCGCACGTAAATTATTCTCGCTGATCGTACGCCCAACTAGCGGTGAGCCTGGCTCAACGCGAGACTCAAGAAAGTAAGGTAAATCTTCTTGGTTTTGATCATCATAATTCGGTAGCAAGTAGCTCAGTGGGATAAGAATCAGCATCCCTCCCACCAGCACAGCCAAACCTATCATCGTAGGTGTAAAAAAACTCAGGCTCGGTAAGCCTGCGTCTTCGACAAAGCTGTTGATGATTAAGTTAGTCGACGTACCAATCAAAGTTAACGTGCCACCAAAAATGGCGGCGTAAGACAAGGGAATAAGTAATTTCGAAGGTGCATGCTGCTGATTACGCTTAATCGCCCCAATCAATGAGACAACCACAGCGGTATTATTCGTAAATGAAGAAAGCAAGGCGGTCGACACACCGAGCTTAGCAATCACGCTGCCTAACTGGCCCTCAGAGATACTTCGGCTCACCCAACTGATCAGCAGTGTTTTTTCTAGAGCACAGGATGCAAGAATCAATAGAACCAGGGTTAACAATGAAGAGTTGGTAAAATTGGATGCGATAGTGGCTGAATCCATCATCCCAGCCATGAATGCAATAAAAGCGGCACCCGCAAAGACATAACTAGGCTTAATTTTCGTGACAAGCAAGCAAGTGATAATGCCAAACAAAATCGCTAACACAAACCCTTGTTCCCACATAGCCTTTCCTTACCAAATAGCCCTAAAGAGCACAACAACGACTCGTTTATCCATGAGACACCGACAAACGAGTAAACAGACAAAAATCAGCGCAAGCGAAAAGAACATCAGAATGCTCGGTTTTCTTGGGCTCCACCGAAGCACTCTGGTATTAGGAGAATACCTAACGACATTTCGCAATTCAGTTAGGTAGCGACGCCCCAAGTACAACAGCAGACAGAGCCTGAAATTATCGTACTTGGGTAAGCCAGTTACTTTTTCAGAAACTGGCTGACGTCTTTTGCTTCCCAGTGTGGGAAGTGTTTACGGACAAGCGCATTAAGCTCAACTTCAAACGCAGAGATGTCCGTCAAATCGCGCTCAACCACGGCGAGGCTCTCTTTAACCATGCCAGCACCAACCGTCACGTTTGTCAGACGATCGATAATGATAAAGCCACCGGTATCTGCACAGTCTTGATAATTGTCCAGCGCGACTGACTCATTAAGAGACCATTCACACAAACCAATACCATTCAATGGCAGCTCTGCCGAGCTATGAGTCGAGAGATTATTAATGTCATATTGATGACGAATCGCTTCAACATGACCTACGGTTTTCTTACCTGCGATTTTGATGTCATAGTCACGACCCGGTTGCAGGGGTTGCTCTGTCATCCACACCACATCGGCAAGCAAATGGTTTGTGGTTTCCACTTGAGCATTATCTAGAACAATTAAGTCGCCACGGCTAATATCGATCTCATCGCTTAGCGTCAGAGTGACAGCTAATCCGGCACGAGCTTCTTCGATATCACCATCAAAGGTCACAATACGTGCCACAGTTGACGTTTTACCCGATGGCAATGCTTTAATGGCATCACCGACTTTGATCGAACCAGAAGAAATGGTCCCCGCAAAACCACGGAAATCTAGGTTAGGGCGATTAACGTATTGCACAGGGAAGCGGAATTCACCCGCGCCTTTTTCTTGATCCACATCGACCGTTTCAAGAAGCTCAAGCAATGATGGGCCTTTAAACCAAGTCAGGTTTTGGCCTTTATCCACCACATTGTCCCCTTCAAGCGCTGAGATCGGGATGATTTGAATATCAATATCCCCTGTCAGATTCTCAGAGAACTTCAAATACTCGTCGCGGATCTCTTCAAAGCGCTCTTGGGAGTAATCCACTAAGTCCATCTTGTTGATCGCCACAACAAAGTGCTTCAAACCCAACAGGTTGGAAATGAAAGAGTGACGACGAGTTTGATCGAGAATGCCCTTACGTGCATCAACCAGAATCACAGCTAAGTCACATGTCGATGCACCTGTAGCCATGTTACGTGTGTACTGCTCGTGTCCAGGAGTATCTGCAATGATGAATTTACGTTTCTGCGTCGAGAAATAGCGGTAAGCCACATCAATCGTGATCCCCTGCTCGCGCTCAGCTTGTAAGCCATCGACCAACAACGCAAGGTCAGGCTTTTCACCCGTGGTGCCCACACGTTGGCTGTCTGAGTGCACTGCCGCTAGCTGATCTTCATAAATTTGTTTTGAGTCATGGAGTAAGCGACCGATTAATGTACTTTTACCGTCATCCACCGAGCCACAAGTCAAGAATCTAAGTAACGACTTGTACTGGTGTTGTGTTAAATAGCCTTCGATACCAAGCTCGGCTAATTGAGCTTCAACTGCACTGTTCATTATCTTTCCTTAGATCCTTTAGAAGTAACCTTGACGTTTCTTAAGCTCCATCGATCCTGACTGATCGTGGTCGATCGCTCGGCCTTGGCGCTCACTCGACGTTGCCACCAGCATCTCTTCGATAATGCCAGTTAAAGTGTTTGCTTCAGACTCGATGGCCCCAGTCAATGGATAACAACCAAGGGTACGGAAGCGCACACTCTTCTCTTCAATCACTTCACCCGGTTGAAGCTCCATACGATCATCATCAACCATGATCAGCATGCCATCGCGTTCAACAACTGGGCGTTTGTCCGCGAGGTAAAGCGGCACGATCTCGATGTTTTCTAAATAGATGTATTGCCAGATATCAAGCTCAGTCCAGTTAGACAGCGGGAATACACGAATGCTCTCACCCTTATTAACCTGACCGTTGTACGTCTTCCATAGCTCAGGACGTTGGTTTTTAGGGTCCCATGTATGGTTCTTATCGCGGAATGAATACACGCGCTCTTTCGCCCGTGATTTCTCTTCGTCGCGGCGCGCACCACCAAAGGCCGCATCAAAACCGTACTTGTTCAGCGCTTGTTTTAAGCCTTGAGTCTTCATGATGTCAGTGTGCTTAGAAGAACCATGAACAAACGGACTACAGCCCATGGCTAGACCTTCTGGATTCTTATGTACCAAAAGCTCAAAACCGTATTTGGCCGCGGTGCGATCACGAAATTCAATCATCTCGCGGAACTTCCAATCGGTGTCGACATGCAGCAATGGAAATGGAATCTTACCTGGGTAAAAAGCTTTACGCGCAAGGTGCAGCATCACTGATGAGTCTTTACCAATCGAATACATCATGACTGGGTTATCAAACTCAGCCGCAACTTCACGGATGATGTGGATACTCTCCGCTTCGAGTTGTTTAAGGTGAGTTAAACGTTGTTGGTCCATGTTTTGTATTTCCTTTTTAAGCTTGAAGGCGCATTACGTCTCTAATCTTTGGTCTGAAATTATATGGAGTTGGCAATAGCACTTTTGTTGAATTCAGTACTAGACAAAAACCAGTCTAACTTTTGAGACAGTCGCACTACCTCTCCGACAACAATCAAAGATGGCGATTGTGCTTCCTTCGATAAATCAGAGAGTTGGGAGAGTTCTCCCGTAAATACTTTTTGTTGAATCTGCGTGCCACGCTCAATAATGGCAATCGGAGTCGACGCTGAACGGCCATGCTTAATGAGTTGATTCTGAATATAGTGTGATTTCATCAGCCCCATGTAGATCACTAAAGTCTGATTCCCACGCGCCAACGTGGACCAATCCATCTCATCACTTTCTTCTTTCAAGTGGCCAGTCACAAAGATGGCCGATTGCGCATAATCACGATGAGTCAGTGGAATACCAGCATAAGCGGTTGCGCCAGCTGCTGCGGTAATGCCAGGGACAACTTGAAAACGAACGCCGGCATCAGCAAGCACTTCTAACTCTTCACCACCACGACCAAATACAAACGGATCCCCACCTTTAATGCGCACTACTTTGTAGCCCTGCTTGGCAAAATCCACCAAAAGCTGATTCGTCTTCTCCTGCGGCACACTGTGATGCCCAGCTCGCTTCCCAACGCACACCAAAATCGTGTCGCTTGGAATCAATGCCATGATTTCTTCAGACACCAAGTAGTCGTACAAAACCACGTCAGCTTGCTGCAAGCAGTTCAGTGCTTTCACCGTCAGAAGTTCAGGATCGCCTGGTCCTGCACCTACTAAGGCGACTTCACCAGGCTGTAGCGATTGCTTTGCAAAACGAGTAACACCAGCGACTGGGTTGTCAGAAACTAACCGGGGCTTTGGTTTAGGAAAAGAAGTGACTGAATCGTTCGTTGCCATGTGCTTGCTCATCGTCCATTGATATCGTTATGCAAGCATTATGGCGGGGCGTTTATATTACCTGAAATTCTAAAATTTCATTTTTTATTCAAAAATCTGCTAAGAAGTTTTTGTTTGGTCTCATTCAAAAGCGTGAAAAAGTCGGCGGTTAATATGAATAAGGTTCAGTAAACTGATTAATGTTCACAGTTTTCTGTATCTTTATCATCGAGTTGCATCTGTGTTTGATACATTACGCAGTACGATTTCCCCTTATCATTGAATTGGAGCACCAAATGAAAGTGGCAGTTCATCCTATTTCCCTCGCAGTATTAAGTGGCATGCTAACGCTTGCTGGCCCAACAATGGCCGATACCATCAAGCTTCGTATTATCGAAACCACCGACATTCACACCAACGTGATGGATTACGATTACTACAAAGACCAACCATCACAGCAAATCGGTTTAAGTCGCACAGCGACAATAGTGAAACAAGCTAAGTCCGAGACAGAAAACACGGTACTAGTAGATAACGGTGATTTAATTCAGGGCAGCCCAATGGGCGATTACATGGCGGCAAAGGGGATTAATCCCGGCGACGTGCACCCAGTCTACAAAGCGATGAACCAGCTAGACTACGATGTGGGCAACATTGGCAATCATGAGTTCAACTATGGCTTAGATTTCCTACAAACGACGTTGAAGGGTGCAAACTTCCCTTACATCAATGCAAACGTATTTGATAAACAAACCGGTGAGCATTACTTCAAGCCTTACCTCATCAAAACTCACACATTTACAGACACAAACGGCGAAGCGCATCAAATAAAAGTGGGTTACATCGGCTTTGTACCACCACAAATTATGGTGTGGGATAAGAAAAACTTAGAAGGCAAAGTCTTTGCTAAAGACATTAAGGAAACAGCAGAGAAACTGATTCCTCAAATGAAGAAAGAAGGCGCAGACGTGATTGTGGCGATTCCACACTCGGGCATTTCTACTGATCCATACAAGCTAGGCGCTGAAAACTCTGTTTACTACCTCACAGAAGTTGAAGGTATTGATGCGATTGCTTTTGGCCACTCTCACGCCGTCTTCCCAGGGAAAGACTTCGCAAACCTACCTGGTGTTGATATAGATAAAGGGACCATCAATGGTGTAACGTCCGTGATGCCGGGCCGCTGGGGAAGTCACGTAGGTGTGATGGATTTGATGCTGAAAGAGAAAGACGGCAGATGGCAAGTCGTCGAAGGCCAAGCAGAAGCACGCCCTATCTTCGATAAAGTAAATAAGAAGTCATTAGCTAAAGCCGATGAAGATATTGTGAAAGCGTTAGAAGAAGATCACAAAGGCACTCGTGAATTTGTAAACCAACCAATCGGCAAAGCAAATGATGTCATGTACAGCTTCTTGGCATTAGTGCAGGACGACCCCACCATTCAAATCGTTAACCTTGCTCAGAAAGACTACGTGGAACGCTTTATTCAAGGCGACCCAGACCTTTCTGACATTCCAGTACTGAGTGCGGCAGCACCATTTAAAGTCGGCGGTCGTAAGAACGATCCGAATAACTTTACAGAAGTAGAATCCGGTCAGCTCACCTTCCGTAATGCGGCCGATCTTTACTTATATCCAAACACCTTGGTTGCGATGAAAGTGAAAGGTAAAGAAGTTCGCGAATGGCTAGAGTGCAGTGCGGGTCAATTCAACCACATCGACATCAACAATCCTAAACCGCAATCTTTGATTGATTGGGATAATTTCCGTACTTACAACTTCGATGTTATTGATGGGGTTAACTACCAAATCGACGTTACCCAACCGCCGAAGTACGATGCGGATTGTAAAGTGATTAATCCAGATTCTCAGCGTATTGTGAACCTGACGTTCAATGGTAAGCCTGTCAATCCGAAGCAAGATTTCATCATCTCAACCAATAACTACCGTGCTTATAGCAATACTTTCCCTGGTACAGGCCCAGATTTCATTGCGTTTGACGCACCAGATGAAAACCGCTCTGTCGTCGCCACTTATATTTCTCGCGTGAGTGAAGAAAAAGGAGAAGTGACACCAAGCGCTGACAACAACTGGTCTTTCGCACCGATTAAGTCCGATAACAAGCTAGATATTCGTTTCGAAACCTCCCCTAGCGATAAAGCGGCGCAGTTCATCAAAGAGAAAGGACAATACCCAATGAAACACGTGTCAACAGACGACATTGGTTTCGCAATTTATCAAATCGATCTGAATAAATAAGGTTGATTTGACAACAACACTAAGCGGCTCTCATGAGCCGCTTTTTTGTTATCAATAAAACCCGTTAAAATAAAGAAAACCGTTTCTGAGTTATCACATGCACAGCGATCTTTTTTCAGACTTAGTCAAACATGGCTTTTTAGAGACAGAAGCAAACCAACTTATTGAAAATGGTGAGTTGCTCGAACTGCCTACACGCCACATTCTTAATCACCAAGGGGAGTTTAGCTCACACCTTTACTTCATCATTGAGGGGTTATGCTACGCAAGCTATCTTACTGAGCACGGCAAAGAATTCAGTAAAGAATTTTATTGGGAGAAGGACTGGGTTATCGGGTTTGAGAGCATAATAAAGGACCAACCTTCGCCTTACTTATTGGAAACGCTGAGCGCTTGTCAGCTATTTTGCTTGCCAATTGAAACGTTGCATCACTGGCGAGCAGAAAAGCACGCCATTTACTTAAAGCTACTCGAAAACCAACTGGTTAATAAAGAGAACAAAGAACGCTTTATGTTGCTCTACTCTCCAGAAGAACGATATCAATTATTTTGCGCTCATTACCCAGATTTAAAGCAACGTATTACCGATAGTCAAATTGCGGCCTACCTCGGCATTACGCCAATCAGTTTGAGCCGAATCAAAGCGCGCTTAACCAAAGATCACACTCTCAAATAAACTCAAAAAAGAAAAAAGCTCTTCAAACGAAGAGCTTTTTCTCTGCTATTTGAGCTATTTAAGAATTCGCGCCCGGAATTGGCGCCCTTTCATCTTGCCGTTACTAATGGTCTGTAGAGCCTTTTTAGCCACAAACTTTTCGACGGCAACATAAGCGCGTACAGGGAACAGGTGAATCTTTCCGACTTGAGAGCCTGGAATACCATTTTTTCCTGTCAAACAACCTAAAATATCACCCGGTCGTACTTTCTGTTTCTTACCGCCATCAATGTTAATCGTAACCATCTTCGCTTGGTATGGCTGCTGATTTGATTTGGCAGGCAATGTTGCTGGTACCACGTCCATCTCTAGGTATTCTTCAATACGAGCTACACGTAAACCGTCTTTCTCACCAAAAAAGCTGAACGCTAAACCTTTACTACCCGCACGACCTGTACGACCAATACGGTGCACATGAACCTCAGGATCGCGCGATAGCTCAAAGTTAAAGACAGCATCAAGATTATCAACGTCCAAACCACGCGCTGCAACGTCTGTTGCAACAAGGATAGACACACTCTTGTTAGCAAACTGCACCAATGCTTGGTCGCGTTCACGCTGCTCTAAGTCCCCATGGATATCGATAACGCTGAATCCTTTGTGATGCAACTCATCTGCGACACTTTGCACTTCTTTTTTGGTATTACAAAAAACCACCGCGGACTCTGGCTGGTGAGTCAGCAGCAAATTCGCCAATGCTTCATCACGTGCTTCCGAGCCTTCAACTTTATAGAAGTACTGCGCAATGCTTGAGGTATCATGCGTCGATTCCACCTTAATCACTTCCGGTGTCTGCATTATACGCTGCGCAATTTGCTCAATTTTTTCTGGAAAAGTAGCACTGAAAAGTAGAGTTTGACGCTGCTTTGGCGCTGCATCGATGATTGCATCTAATGCGTCTTGGAACCCCATGTCCAACATGCGATCAGCTTCATCTAGCACCAAGGTATTCAGTTCGCTAAGATCAATTCGGCCTTTTTCAAGGTGATCCAAAATACGACCAGGAGTACCAACTAGGATATGCGCACCATGCTCCAGCGAACCAATTTGTGGCCCCATAGGCATCCCACCGCAGAGAGTAAGCACTTTAATATTATGAATGCCGCGACCTAAAGTACGAATTTCCTTCGCTACTTGGTCTGCAAGCTCACGCGTTGGACACAATACTAATGACTGGACACGAAAGCGTTTGACGTTGAGGTTCGATAAAACCCCTAAACCAAATGCAGCGGTTTTACCTGAGCCCGTTTTACCCTGCCCGATGACATCACGATGTTTTAGGATTGCAGGCAAGCTCAAAGCTTGAATTGGCGTCATGTGGGTATAGTTCAGGGAATCAAGTGTGGCAAGTAACGCTGGGTTAAGCCCTACTTGATCGAATGTTTGTTTGCTCACGGGGATATCCTCAGGTGAGATGGAAAGAGGGCACATTATCACCAGATTTGGTGGGAAAACCAGTGCTAATTAACCTTTGTTAATGAGTATGAGCTCAAAACAAAGTAAAGTCAGTCACTCTATTCTCATTACGGATGACAACATGCTCACTTGGATTACTTTGCCCTTTGCTCAGCTAACAACCACACAGCTGTATGAAATGATGAAATTGCGTGTGGATGTATTCGTTGTTGAACAAACCTGCCCTTATCCTGAACTGGATGGTAAGGACACGCTGGAAGGCGTTTATCATCTAATAGGCTATCACGGTGATGAACTGGTTGCTTGCGCACGATTACTGCCCGCAGGCACTACGTATGACAATGTGAGTATTGGTCGAGTGGTGACAAAGCAGACCGCGCGAGGCGGTGGCTTAGGTCATAAGTTATTGGACAAGGCATTGGCACAATGCGAAACATTATGGCCAGGGCAGACAATAGATATAGGTGCTCAAGAACACCTCATCCAGTTTTATGCAAGTCATGGATTCAAGGTTATCTCAGAGTGCTACCTTGAAGATGGTATCCCTCATGTGGATATGCGGAAAGAATCCGTAGCGCTATAAGTTTCAATTCGATTGGTTACTATGAAAACTAATCGAATTAAAAAACTAACTAAAAAGACGCGATATATTCGCGTCTTTTCATTTGAAGCGTTTACTTGTTACGCCCAAAGGTCCCATCCGACAAACGGAAAAACATAACGGACCGCCCGCTTTTTTCCAGCTGTAGCATATCTAACTCGCCTTCGTCACTAAGCTTAAAGCGAATCAACTGTCCCTGCTTTATTTGGCTTAGCGGCTTATCACTGCCTTCTATTTTGACCAGAGCGCTAAGATCCGCCATAGAGAGCTGATTACTTCTGAAAACCTGCGCTAATGTATCACCATTTTTAACCGTGTACTCTTTCCAGTCTTCAGATTTCGGTCCAGAGTTCTGAGAGGTTCTCTGCTGGCTTAAACTCTGCGCGTTCAGCTCAATCGCTACGCGTTGATGATCGACCTCAGTCTGCTCAACTGGCTGGTCTGTTTTATTCGGCAAAGGAATAACAAGGAGTACCAGAATCAATGGCACTAAGACCATCAAAGCACGCTGATGAAATTTAGGCAGACGCAACCAAAACTGCTTAACAGGCTGTATACGCTCCAACCATTGCTCTTTGTTGAACGGCTGCTTCCAGTCGATAGCAGCGAATTTTTGTTTAACCAATTCGACATAGTCGACTTGCTGCTTTTTCTTTCTGCGACGATTCATTGTAATGAGTCCCTTAATACTTCTACGGTCAGTATAAAAATACCGACGCGGAGAGTATATGTTTTTCACCAAACTAAAATGGAATTGGGATTAAATTAGCAGAAATTTCACTTGGAGTAAGAGATAAGTCACAACCTGGCCGCCTCAATTAAGCATTCAGTCGCAATCATTTAAACCTAAGCTCGAAACTGATATCCTGTTACCTTTATCACTCCTAATAAGAGCGACATTCATGTCTGAAATTAAATTTGAAACTGCAGAACAAAAAGCAAGCTACGGCATTGGTCTGCAAATGGGTCAGCAACTTGCAGGCTCTGGTCTTGAAGGTCTTAGCGTTGATGCTATCGCAGCAGGTATTGCAACAGCACTAACTGGTGACATGCCATCAATCGAAATTGATGAAATCAACAAAGCACTACAAGAACTTCACACTCGTGCAGAAACAGCTCGCCAAGAAGCAGCAAAAATTGCGGCAGCAGAAGGCGAAGCGTTCCTAAAAGACAACGCTCTACGACCTGAAGTTAACGTTCTAGACTCTGGTCTTCAGTACGAAATCATTTCTGAAGGTACTGGTGCAGTTCCTACAGCAGAAAGCTCAGTTCGCGTTCACTACCACGGTGAGCTAACTGACGGTACTGTATTCGATAGCTCTGTATCTCGCGGTCAACCTGCTGAATTCCCTGTTACAGGTGTAATCAAAGGTTGGGTAGAGGCACTACAACTAATGCCTGTTGGCTCTAAGTGGAAGCTATACGTACCACAAGATCTTGCGTACGGTGAGCGTGGCGCTGGTGCGGCTATCCCTCCATTTGCAGCTTTAGTTTTCGAAGTAGAACTATTAGATATTATCTAATTGAAACCATTTTCAATTACGATTAAATAAAACGGCGCACTAGCGCCGTTTTTTTGTCTAAACTGAATAGACTTTCTCACCTCTGAACCTTTCACTCTGATAGCCTTTAAAAATAAAATCACTTTTAAAAAACGCTCAACCTTTGGAGGTACTATGCGTAAAACACTCCTAACTCTAGCACTCCTATCAATCAACATTGGTAGTGCGCACGCATTCTTAGATTCAGTCACTCAAAAAAGTAAAGAAAGTGGCCTGATGGACATGGTCGGCAGCAGCTTGAACACCGAGTCGTCTCCATTAACAGACATGCTAACTAGCCAATTACCAGTATCCACTGAGCAAGCAGCCGGAGGCAGTGGTGCACTACTCGCTTTGGCTCAAAGCCAGCTTTCGCAAGAAAATAGTAGTGAATTACAGTCTTTGATTCCTGGACTTTCAAACTTGCAAGGAGCACAAAGCTTACTAGGAAATATTGAGAATATCAGTGCTGTAAAAAGTGCATTCGATACGTTAGGTTTAGACCCATCTATGATCAGTCAGTTTGCTCCAGTAATCTTGGATTACTTGAACAAGCAAGGCGCTAGCGAAGGGCTTCTAAGTTCGTTGGGCGGGTTGTGGAATACTAGTAAATAAGCGCAAGTGATAATCACTTTTTAAATTGCCAGTCTGCATGGGTTGAAATAAATGCAGGCTGGATATAAAGGTTTACTGAATTACAGATACAAAAAAGCCGAGCTAATGCTCGGCTTTCTCGTTCTTACGAACTGATTACTCAGCAGCTTCTTCAGCAGCTGGGCGATCTACAAGCTCAATGTAAGCCATTGGAGCTTTATCACCAGCACGGAAGCCAGCTTTTAGGATACGAGTGTAACCGCCCTGACGAGCAGCAAAACGTGGACCTAGTTCGTTAAATAGTTTTGCAACTACTTCGTTGTCACGAGTACGTGCAAATGCTAGACGACGGTTAGCAACACTGTCAGTCTTAGCTAGTGTAATCAAAGGCTCAACTACGCGACGTAGCTCTTTTGCTTTTGGCAAAGTAGTCTTGATAACTTCATGACGTACTAGAGAGCTAGCCATGTTGCTGAACATCGCTTTGCGATGTGAGCTGTTGCGGTTGAGTTGACGACCACTCTTACGATGGCGCATGACCTAATCCTTCTAACTAGTATCGATTAATCTTCAGCGATTGATGCAGGTGGCCAGTTTTCTAGGCGCATGCCCAGAGACAGACCACGTGACGCAAGTACGTCTTTAATCTCAGTAAGAGATTTTTTACCAAGGTTAGGCGTTTTAAGTAGCTCAACCTCAGTGCGTTGTACTAGATCACCGATGTAGTGAATCGCTTCTGCTTTCAGACAGTTAGCAGAGCGAACTGTTAGTTCAAGATCGTCTACAGGACGCAGTAGGATCGGATCGAATTCTGGCTTCTCTTCCTTCTCCTCAGGAACTCGTACATCACGAAGATCTACGAATGCATCCAATTGTTCAGCTAGGATTGTAGCTGCACGACGGATTGCTTCCTCAGGTTCTAGAGTACCGTTTGTTTCCATATCGATAACAAGCTTGTCTAGATCAGTACGCTGTTCTACACGAGCTGCTTCTACAGCGTAGGCAATTTTGTCTACTGGGCTGTAAGTAGCATCTACTAGTAGGCGACCGATAGGACGCTCGTCTTCTTCGTTATGGATACGCGCAGAAGCTGGAACATAACCACGACCACGTTCAACTTTGATACGCATTGCGATCTCAGCGTTGTCATCCGTTAGGTGACAAATTACGTGTTCAGGGTTAGCGATCTCTACATCACCATCATGGGTGATGTCACCTGCAACCACAGGGCCCGAGCCTGATTTGTTCAAAGTAATGAACACTTCATCTTTGCCTTCGGCAACGCGCACAGCCAAACCTTTAAGGTTTAGAAGAATTTCAAGAATATCTTCTTGAACGCCTTCTTTCGTGCTGTACTCATGAAGTACGCCTTCAATTTCTACTTCTGTTACAGCACAACCTGGCATAGAAGATAGAAGGATGCGGCGAAGTGCATTACCCAGAGTATGACCAAAGCCACGCTCTAATGGCTCAAGAGTTACTTTTGCGTGAGTCGAGCTGATTTGTTCGATGTCAACTAGACGTGGCTTAAGAAATTCTGTTACAGAACCCTGCATTGTGTCCTCTCTTTAGTTTAAACCTTACTTAGAGTAAAGCTCGACGATCAATTGTTCGTTGATGTCAGCTGATAGATCAGAACGCTCAGGCATACGCTTGAATGTACCTTCCATCTTGCCACCATCTACTTCAATCCAAGTTGGTTTTTCACGTTGTTCAGCAACTTCTAGAGCTGCTTTGATACGAGCTTGCTGTTTAGCTTTCTCGCGAATAGAAACAACGTCATTAGCCGCTACTTTGAAAGAAGGAACGTTTACAACTTTACCGTTTACTAGGATAGCTTTGTGGCTAACTAGCTGACGTGCTTCTGCGCGAGTTGCGCCAAAGCCCATGCGGTAAACTACGTTATCAAGACGACCTTCAAGAAGCTGAAGTAGGTTTTCACCAGTGTTGCCTTTTAGGCGAGCAGCTTCTTTGTAGTAGTTACGGAATTGTTTTTCTAGAACGCCGTACATACGACGTACTTTTTGCTTCTCACGAAGCTGAACGCCATACTCAGATAGACGACCGCGACGAGCGCCGTGTACACCTGGTGCGTTATCAATTTTACACTTGGTATCGATCGCGCGAACACCAGACTTAAGGAATAAGTCAGTGCCTTCACGACGGCTAAGCTTCAGCTTAGGACCCAAATATCTTGCCATGATTCTTCTCCAATTGTCCTAGAAACGTTATACGCGACGTTTCTTAGGTGGACGACAACCGTTATGAGGGATTGGTGTAGCATCAACGATGTTTGTGATGCGGAAACCAGCGGCGTTTAGTGCACGAACAGTAGATTCGCGACCTGGACCAGGACCCTTAACCATAACTTCCAAGTTCTTTAGGCCGTATTCTTTAGCCATTTCAGCACAACGCTCAGCAGCAACCTGTGCAGCGAACGGAGTAGACTTACGAGAACCACGGAAACCAGAACCACCTGCAGTAGCCCATGCAAGAGCGTTACCTTGACGGTCAGTAATGGTTACGATTGTGTTATTGAAAGAAGCATGGATGTGCGCAACGCCATCTGCAACTTGCTTGCGTACGCGCTTACGAGCGCGAGTTGGTTGTTTAGCCATTGTACTCTACCTTCCCGATTATTTCTTGATCGGCTTACGCGGACCCTTACGGGTGCGAGCGTTGGTTTTAGTACGCTGTCCACGTAGTGGTAGACTGCGACGATGACGAAGACCACGGTAACAGCCAAGGTCCATAAGACGCTTGATGTTCATAGATACTTCACGACGTAGATCACCTTCTACAGTGTACTTAGCTACACCATCACGCAGTTGATCGATCTGCTCTTCAGTTAGTTCACTGATCTTAACATTTTCAGCAATACCCACTTCAGCTAGGATAGCTTGAGAGCGAGTTTTACCGATGCCGTAGATCGCTGTTAGAGCGATTACTGCATGTTTCTGATCAGGAATGTTAATGCCTGCTATACGGGCCATTATTCACTCCTAAGTGTTTCTATAAAAGAATTAGCCGCAGCAAAGCCCGTTATGGATACGCTGCGGAATACTACTTCTTTTGCACGCAAAAGGTAGGCCGAGGAATATACTCGACCCAACCTTCATTTTCAAGTAAAAATTTCTGCTAATTAGCCTTGGCGCTGTTTGTGCTTTGGCTCACTGCAAATCACGCGAACGACACCGTTACGCTTGATTACTTTACAGTTACGGCAGATTTTTTTAACGGAAGCACGAACTTTCATTGCTAAACTCCGTAAATGAAACTGAGTCTACCGCCGAATTAACGGCCGTAGCCTTTCAGATTCGCTTTCTTCAACACAGAATCATACTGTTGAGACATCAGATGAGTCTGTACCTGTGCCATAAAGTCCATAATTACAACAACTACGATTAGTAGCGATGTACCGCCGAAGTAGAAACGTACGTTCCACGCGACCATCATGAACTCGGGAATCAGACAGATAAAGGTAATGTACAGTGCACCAGCAAGGGTTAAACGTGTCATTACTTTATCAATGTATTTCGCTGTCTGCTCACCTGGGCGGATACCGGGTACGAATGCACCAGACTTCTTCAAGTTATCTGCTGTTTCACGCGGGTTGAAAACCAACGCCGTGTAGAAGAAACAGAAGAAGATAATTGCTGCTGCATAAAGCATTACATACAACGGTTGACCTGGGCTAAGAGCCAAAGACACGTCAGTTAACCAACCGAACGCGCTGCTCTCACCGTTTTGACCAAACCACTGAGCCAATGTTCCTGGGAACAAGATAATACTTGATGCAAAAATCGCTGGAATTACACCTGCCATGTTAATTTTAAGAGGCAAGTGCGAGCTTTGCGCAGCAAATACTTTACGACCTTGTTGACGTTTCGCATAGTTAACGACGATTCGGCGTTGACCACGTTCCATGAAAACAACGAAGTAAATTACTGCAAAAGCTAATACCGCGATTAGCAACAGAAGAAGTACATGCAATTCACCTTGACGCGCTTGCTCGATTGTTTGACCGATTGCAGAAGGCAATCCAGCAACAATACCTGCAAAAATCAGTATCGAAATACCGTTACCAATTCCGCGCTCTGTAATTTGTTCACCTAACCACATCAAGAACATGGTACCGGTTACTAAACTTACGGTAGCAATTAGCGTAAACATGGTTTGGTTGATAACAACCAGATTGTCGACCATGTTTGGTAGGCCAGTTGCAATACCTATAGCTTGGAAGGTTGCAAGTACAAGCGTGCCGTAGCGTGTGTATTGGCTTATCTTACGACGGCCTGCTTCACCCTCTTTTTTGAGTTCAGCTAACGCTGGATGAACTACAGTTAGCAATTGGACAACAATAGATGCCGAAATATACGGCATGATGCCCAATGCTAATATAGATGCACGCTCAAGAGCACCACCGGAGAACATGTTAAACATTTCAACGATGGTACCTTTTTGCTGTTCGAACAAATCGGCAAGTACAGCAGCGTCAATACCAGGAATCGGCACAAAAGAGCCGGCTCGGAATACTAAAAGTGCACCAATTACGAATAACAAGCGCGACTTTAGTTCACTTAAGCCGCTCTGAGCACTACGAAAATCTTGTCCTGGTTTCTTAGCCATCTGTACCTCGTTCCTCGAGATTATTCCTCGATTTTACCGCCTGCAGCTTCGATTGCAGCTTTAGCGCCTTTAGTCACACGTAGACCTTTAACAGTCACTGCTTTGTTGATTTCACCAGAAAGAACAACTTTTACAAATTCGATGTTCTTAGTGATGATGTTAGCAGCTTTAAGACTGTTTAGATCAACTACGTCACCAGAAACTTTCGCTAGCTCAGCTAGACGAACTTCAGCAGACACTAGGCTCTTGCGAGAAGTGAAACCGAATTTTGGTAGACGTTGTTTCAGAGGCATCTGACCGCCTTCGAAACCTGGACGAACACTGCCGCCAGAACGTGATTTTTGACCTTTGTGACCACGGCCACCAGTTTTACCTAGGCCTGAACCGATACCACGACCTACTCGCTTCGCAGAAGTTTTCGCGCCAGCAGCCGGTGCTAGAGTATTCAAACGCATTCTGATTACTCCTCAACTTTAACCATGTAGTAAACCTTGTTGATCATACCGCGAATACACGGGGTATCTTCAAGTTCTACTGTGTGGTTGATTTTACGAAGACCTAGACCGCGCAAAGTAGCTTTGTGCTTTGGCAGACGACCAATTGAGCTTTTAGTTTGAGTTACTTTAATAGTTGCCATGGTGTTCTTACTCCGAAATAGATTCAACAGTTAGACCACGTTTAGCAGCAACCATTTCTGGTGACTTCATGCTACCTAGTGCATCGATCGTTGCACGAACGATGTTGATAGGGTTCGTAGAACCGTACGCTTTAGATAGTACGTTGTGTACACCAGCAACTTCTAGTACTGCACGCATCGCACCACCTGCGATAACACCAGTACCTTCTGCAGCAGGCTGCATGTAAACTTTAGAGCCCGAATGGCGACCTTTCACTGGGTGGTGAAGAGTGCCTTCGTTTAGAGCGATCGTAGTCATGTTACGACGCGCTTTTTCCATTGCTTTTTGAATCGCTGCAGGTACTTCA
Source organism: Vibrio sp. Vb2880 (assembly GCF_033337975.1). NCBI lineage: Bacteria > Pseudomonadati > Pseudomonadota > Gammaproteobacteria > Vibrionales > Vibrionaceae > Vibrio > Vibrio sp. Vb2880. Next base: position 164,819 of record NZ_JAWORT010000006.1, on the reverse strand, counting down.
CGAGCTTTGCCGTAACCGAAACCTACACGACCGTTACCGTCACCAACTACTGTTAGTGCAGTGAAGCTCATGATTCGACCACCTTTAACCGTTTTAGAAACACGGTTAACTGCGATTAGCTTTTCTTGCAAATCATTCGCTTGAACTTGTTGTTCTTTAGCCATCTTCCAACCCTACCTTAGAATTTCAGACCAGCTTCGCGAGCAGATTCTGCTAGCGCCGCTACTCGACCGTGGTATTGGAAACCAGAACGATCAAATGCAACTGCAGTTACGCCCTTCTCTAGAGCGCGCTCAGCAATAGCTTTACCCACTGCTTTAGCTGCATCAACGTTACCAGTGTATTTCACTTGCTCACGGATCGCTTTTTCTACAGTAGAAGCTGCTGCGATAACCTCAGAGCCGTTAGCCGCGATAACCTGTGCGTACACGTGACGAGGAGTACGGTGTACAACTAGGCGAGTCGCACCCAGTTCTGCAATCTTACGACGTGCACGTGTAGCACGACGGATGCGAGATGCTTTCTTATCCATAGTGTTACCTTACTTCTTCTTAGCTTCTTTAGTACGCACATTTTCATCTGCGTAACGAACACCTTTGCCTTTGTATGGCTCAGGCTCACGGTAAGAACGAATGTCAGCCGCAACTTGACCAACTAGTTGCTTGTCAGCACCAGTGATCACGATTTCAGTTTGGCTTGGACATTCAGCTTTAATACCCGCTGGCAACTCGTGCTCAACTGGGTGTGAGAAGCCTAGTGTTAGACCTACAGCGTTGCCTTTGATAGCAGCACGGTAACCTACACCTTTAAGAGTTAGCTTCTTAGTAAAGCCTTCAGTAACACCAACAACCATGTTGTTAACTAGAGCGCGAGCAGTACCTGCTTGAGCCCATGCGTTAGCAACACCTTCTTTAGGACCGAAAGTCAGGTTATTTTCTTCCTGAGCGATTACAACTGCGTTGTTAAGAACGCGAGTTAGTTCGCCTTTCGCACCTTTTACAGTGATTTCTTGGCCGTTTAGTTTCACCTCTACGCCAGCTGGAATAGCGACAGGTGCTTTTGCAACACGAGACATAGTCTACTCCTTATTAAGCTACGTAAGCGATGATTTCACCACCAAGACCTGCTTTACGTGCAGCGCGGTCTGACATAAGACCCTTGGAAGTAGAAACGATAGCAATACCAAGACCACCCATTACAGAAGGAAGTTCATCTTTCTTCTTGTAAACACGTAGACCTGGACGAGAAACACGTTTAAGTTGCTCGATTACTGGTTTAGCTTGGAAGTACTTAAGTGTAACTTCTAGCTCAGGTTTTGCTTCGCCTTCAACAGCGAAGTCAACGATGTAACCTTCAGCTTTTAGTAGTGCAGCAATTGCAACTTTAAGCTTTGAAGAAGGCATTTTTACAGCAACTTTGTTTGCTGCCTGACCGTTACGAACGCGGGTCAGCATATCCGAAATCGGATCTTGCATGCTCATATGATTTACTCCAAATGATTAAGTGGCAATTACCAGCTAGCCTTACGAAGACCCGGAATCTCGCCTTTCATGCAAGCTTCACGAACCTTAATACGGCTTAGACCGAACTTACGTAGGTAACCGTGTGGACGACCAGTTTGGTTGCAACGGTTGCGCTGACGTGATGCACTTGAATCACGTGGAAGAGATTGCAGTGTAAGAACCGCGTTCCAACGATCTTCTTCAGATGCGTTTACATCGCTGATGATAGCTTTTAGCGCTGCACGCTTTTCAGCGAACTTAGCTACTAGCTTCGCACGTTTTGCTTCACGTGCTTTCATTGAATTTTTAGCCATAACAGTAACCCTTCACCTTACTTACGGAATGGGAAGTTAAAGGCAGCCAGCAGAGCACGGCCTTCCTCATCAGTACCAGCAGACGTCGTAATAGTGATGTCTAGACCGCGTACTCGATCAACTTTATCAAAGTCGATTTCCGGGAAGATGATTTGCTCGCGAACGCCCATGCTGTAGTTACCGCGACCGTCAAAAGACTTAGCGCTAACACCACGGAAGTCACGTACACGTGGAAGAGCGATGTTAATTAAACGCTCAAGAAAATCCCACATACGTTCGCCACGCAAGGTTACTTTACAACCGATAGGGTAGCCTTCACGGATTTTGAAACCTGCAACAGATTTGCGCGCTTTTGTGATAAGTGGCTTTTGACCAGAGATCGTTGCCATATCAGACGCTGCATTTTCTAGCAGTTTCTTATCGTTGATTGCTTCACCAACACCCATGTTTAGGGTGATTTTCTCGATTCTAGGGACTTGCATGACGCTTGTGTAACCGAACTGTTTGGTCAGTTCAGCGACTACAGACGACTTGTAGTAATCATGCAGTTTCGCCATAGTAGAACTCCAAATTACTTCTATTAGTTAGAAACGGTTTCGCCGTTAGACTTGAAGAAACGAACTTTTTTGCCGTCTTCAAAACGGAAACCGATACGGTCAGCTTTACCAGTAGCTGCGTTAAAGATAGCCACGTTAGAAACGTCGATAGCTGCTTCTTGCTCTACGATACCGCCTTGGATACCCATAGCTGGAACAGGTTTCTGATGTTTCTTAACTAGGTTGATACCTTCAACGATAACTTTACCAGTTGCTAGAACCTTAGTTACTTTACCTTTCTTGCCTTTGTCTTTACCAGCAAGAACGATTACTTCGTCATTACGACGGATTTTAGCTGCCATTTCTACGTGCTCCTTACAGAACTTCTGGAGCCAGTGAAACGATCTTCATGAACTTATCGCCACGAAGTTCGCGTGTCACAGGACCAAAGATACGTGTACCGATTGGTTGCTCAGTATTGTCGTTTAGCAATACGCAAGCATTTCGGTCGAAGCGAATGACAGAACCGTCAGGACGACGTACGCCTTTACGGGTGCGCACTACCACCGCCTTCAGAACATCACCTTTTTTAACTTTACCGCGAGGGATTGCTTCCTTCACAGTAACTTTGATGACGTCACCGATATGTGCATAACGGCGGTGAGAGCCACCCAGAACCTTAATACACATTACGCTGCGTGCGCCTGAGTTATCAGCTGCGTCCAGCATACTTTGCATTTGGATCATGTTAGTGCTCCGCTAAATATTAATAACTAGACCCATCACGGGTCGGGCTGCCTCTTTAAAAGGGACGCGAATTGTACCACCCTTTTTTGTGATTGGGTAGTCAAAAAATAAACGGCTCCAAAAATATTTTGGAGCCGCTTTAGTTTCATAGAATTAACGAGATTAAATCTTCGCCTTTTCTAGAACTTTTACCAAAGTCCAAGACTTAGTCTTAGACAGTGGACGACACTCTGCGATTTCAACTGTGTCGCCTAGGCCACACTCGTTGTTCTCGTCATGTGCGTGTACTTTAGTCGTACGTTTTACGTATTTACCGTAGATTGGGTGTTTTACGAAACGTTCGATAGCAACAGTGATAGACTTGTCCATCTTGTCGCTAACAACACGACCTTGTTGAGTACGTTTTACTTCGCTCATTATGCGCCTGCCTTCTCAGTCAAAACAGTTTTCACACGTGCGATATCACGGCGTACAGCTTTCAGAGTATGAGTTTGCTGTAGTTGACCAGTCGCAGCTTGCATGCGCAAGTTGAACTGTTCGCGTAGCAAATTCATTAGCTCAGCGTTAAGCTCTTCAACGCTTTTCTCGCGTAGATCTTGTGCTTTCATCACATCACCTGCTTAGTTACAAATGTAGTTTTGAAAGGCAGTTTACGTGCCGCAAGACGGAACGCTTCACGTGCCAATTCTTCAGGTACACCACCCATTTCGTACATAACCTTACCAGGTTGGATTTGGGCTACCCAGTACTCAACGTTACCTTTACCCTTACCTTGACGAACTTCAAGTGGTTTTTCTGTGATTGGTTTGTCTGGGAACACACGGATCCAGATTTTACCTTGACGCTTAACGTGACGTGTCATTGCACGACGTGCCGCTTCGATTTGACGAGCAGTTAGACGACCACGGCCAACAGCTTTAAGACCGAATTCGCCGAAGCTTACATCAGTACCTTTAGCTAGACCACGGTTACGACCAGTCTGAACCTTACGGAACTTAGTACGTTTAGGTTGTAGCATCTGTCGACTCCTTACTTACGGCCTTTACGCTGCTTCTTAGGCTTGTCGCCTTTAGGCTCTACAGCGTTAGCTGCTGGCATACCACCTAGGATTTCACCTTTGAAGATCCAAGTTTTAATGCCGATCACACCGTATTGAGTGTGAGCCGAAGAAGTTGCGTAATCAATGTCAGCACGTAGAGTGTGTAGAGGCACACGGCCTTCACGGTACCACTCTGAACGTGCGATTTCAGCGCCGCCTAGACGACCGCTTACTTCCACTTTGATACCTTTAGCGCCTAGGCGCATTGCGTTTTGTACTGCGCGCTTCATAGCACGACGGAACATAACACGACGCTCTAGCTGAGACGCGATGCTGTCACCAACAAGTTGCGCATCTAGTTCAGGCTTACGTACTTCAGCGATGTTAATTTGCGCTGGTACACCTGCAATTTTAGCTACAGCTGCGCGTAGCTTCTCAACGTCTTCACCTTTCTTACCGATAACAACGCCTGGACGAGCAGTGTGAATAGTCACACGGATGCTCTTAGCAGGACGCTCGATAACGATACGTGATAGAGACGCTTTTTTCAGTTCACTTGTAAGGAACTGACGTACCTTGAAGTCGCCGTCTAGGTTGTCAGCGAAATCTTTGGTGTTAGCAAACCATGTAGCATTCCAAGGCTTAACGATGCCTAGACGAATACCATTTGGATGTACTTTTTGACCCATTGCTTACTCTCCTAGTCTCTAGCGATCTGCTACAACAACAGTGATGTGGCTTGAACGCTTCAAGATACGATCCGCACGACCTTTAGCACGAGGCATAATACGCTTCATGGTTGGGCCTTCATCTACAAAGATTTTTGCGACATTCAGATCGTCAATATCTGCACCTTCGTTGTGCTCCGCGTTAGCGATAGCAGACTCTAGAACTTTCTTAACTAGTGCAGCAGCTTTTTTGTTGCTGAACGTTAGGATTTCTAGAGCTTGGTCAACAGATTTACCACGGATTAGATCCGCAACTAAGCGAGCTTTCTGAGGCGAAATGCGAGCAAAGTTATGTTTAGCAATTGCTTCCATTATCTACTCCTTAGCGCTTCTTAGCTTTCTTATCCGCAGCGTGACCGCGGTAAGTACGTGTTGGTGCGAATTCACCCAGTTTGTGACCGATCATTTCATCAGTTACAAATACTGGTACGTGCTGACGACCATTATGGACAGCGATGGTCAAACCGATCATCGTAGGGATGATCATTGAACGACGGGACCAAGTCTTAATAGGCTTTTTGTCTCCGCTTTCCACCGCTTTCTCTACCTTCTTCAGCAAGTGTAGGTCAATAAAAGGACCTTTCTTGAGAGAACGTGGCATGGCGATTCCTCTTTATATAGATTACTTGTTACGACGACGTACGATGTACTTGTCAGTGCGTTTGTTCTTACGAGTCTTGAAGCCTTTAGTAGGCATACCCCAAGGAGATACTGGGTGACGACCACCAGAAGTACGGCCTTCACCACCACCATGTGGGTGGTCAATCGGGTTCATTACAACACCACGAACCGTTGGACGGATACCGCGATGACGTGATGCACCTGCTTTACCAAGTTCACGTAGCATGTGCTCAGAGTTACCAACTTCACCGATTGTTGCACGGCCTTCAGAAAGAACTTTGCGCATCTCGCCAGAACGTAGACGGATAGTTACGTACGCACCGTCGCGAGCAACGATTTGAGCGTAAGCACCAGCCGAACGAGCTAGCTGACCACCTTTACCAGGCTTAAGTTCAACGTTATGTACTGTTGAACCTACTGGGATATTACGCATTGGTAGAGTGTTACCAGCTTTGATTGGTGCATCAACACCAGACTGAATAACATCACCAGCTACAACACCTTTAGGTGCTAGGATGTAGCGACGCTCACCGTCTTTGTAAAGAACTAGAGCAATGTTTGCGCTACGGTTTGGATCGTATTCAAGACGCTCAACTGTCGCTGGAATACCATCTTTAGTACGTTTGAAGTCAACTACACGGTAGTGATGCTTGTGACCACCGCCGATGTGACGTACTGTGATACGACCCTTGTTGTTACGACCACCGTTCTTAGAGTTTTTCTCTAGAAGAGGTGCGTATGGCTTGCCCTTGTGTAGGTCAGCGTTAACAACTTTAACAACGTGACGACGACCAGGGGAAGTCGGCTTACATTTAACAATAGCCATTTTTAACTACTCCTGTTATTCCGCGCCGCCAACGAAGTCAAGATCTTGACCTTCTTTCAAAGTAACGTACGCTTTCTTAACGTCGCTGCGGCGACCTTGGCGTAGACCTTGACGTTTGGTCTTACCCTTAGTGATAAGAGTATTTACAGACTTAACTTCAACTTCAAATAGCTTTTCTACAGCTGCTTTGATCTCTTTTTTAGTCGCATCTTTAGCTACTTTGAAAACGATAGTGTTCGCTTTCTCAGCTGCCATAGTTGCTTTTTCAGAGATGTGCGGTGCACGTAGAACTTTTAGGATACGCTCTTCAGTGATCATGCTAGCATTTCCTCTACTTGCTTAACTGCTTCTGCAGTCATTACAACTTTGTCAAACGCGATTAGAGATACTGGATCGATACCAGCAACATCACGTGCGTCAACTTTGTATAGGTTACGAGCAGCTAGGAATAGATTCTCATCTACTTCGCTAGTCACGATTAGAGCGTCAGTTAGCTCAAGCTCTTTAAGCTTAGCAACTAGCTCTTTAGTCTTTGGTGCTTCAACTGAGAAGTTATCAACAACGATTAGACGCTCTTGACGAACAAGCTCAGAAAGAATGCTCTTCATAGCACCACGGTACATTTTTTTGTTTACTTTTTGGCTGTGATCTTGTGGTTTCGCAGCAAAAGTAACACCACCTGTACGCCAGATTGGGCTACGGATTGTACCAGCACGCGCACGGCCAGTACCTTTTTGACGCCATGGCTTAGCGCCACCGCCAGAAACTTCTGAACGTGTTTTTTGAGCACGAGTACCTTGACGAGCACCTGCTGCGTACGCAACAACTACTTGGTGTACAAGAGCTTCGTTAAACTCACGTCCGAAAGTAGTTTCGGAAACAGTTAGTGCATCGGCACCTTTAACCATTAGTTCCATTACTTACTCCTGAGACGTTATGCTTTAACAGCTGGTTTAACGATCACGTTGCCGCCAGTTGCGCCTGGGACTGCACCTTTAATAAGAAGCAGGTTGCGCTCAGCGTCAACACGTACGATCTCTAGGTTTTGAGTCGTTACACGCTCAGCACCCATGTGACCTGCCATTTTCTTGCCTTTAAATACGCGACCTGGAGTCTGACATTGACCGATAGAACCAGGAGCACGGTGAGACAATGAGTTACCGTGAGTCATATCTTGAGTACGGAAGTTCCAACGCTTAACAGCGCCTTGGAAACCTTTACCCTTAGATGTACCAGTAACGTCTACTTTCTTAGTTTCGTTGAATAGTTCAACAGTTAGTTCTGAACCAACTTCGAACTCTTCGCCGTTTTCTAAACGGAATTCCCAAAGACCGCGACCAGCTTCAACGCCAGCTTTAGCAAAGTGACCTGCTTCAGCTTTGTTTACACGGTTAGCTTTCTTAGAACCAGCTGTAACCTGGATTGCTGCGTAGCCGTCAGTTTCAAGAGTTTTCACTTGAGAAACACGGTTAGCTTCAACCTCAACAACTGTTACTGGGATAGAAACGCCTTCTTCAGTAAATACGCGGGTCATGCCCACTTTACGACCGATTAGACCAATCATACTTCTAATCTCCCTTAACCTAGGCTAATTTGAACGTCAACGCCCGCAGCAAGGTCTAGACGCATTAGAGCATCAACAGTCTTGTCTGTTGGCTCAACGATGTCGATTAGACGCTTGTGAGTACGGATTTCGTACTGGTCACGTGCTTTCTTGTTAACGTGTGGAGAGATAAGAACTGTGAAACGCTCTTTACGAGTTGGCAGTGGGATTGGACCACGAACCTGTGCGCCAGTGCGCTTAGCTGTTTCAACGATTTCCGCTGTAGAAGCATCGATTAGTTTGTAATCGAAAGCTTTTAGGCGGATACGGATACGTTGGTTCTGCATGAGACAGAGCTCCAAATTTAATAAATTACACAAACAATATCGCCACTCAAACTCGTCAAGACGAGAGAATGCCGATTGATTTATGTGAAACCGTAGCATCCAAGATTAGGACGCATTGTCAGTTAATTTTCGATTAACTATCCCTATATGCCAAAGTCACCTTTGAGGATAGTTTTTCCGAAGAAAAGATAGCTAATTGTATTAACCGCGAACATAAGCTGAGTATACATTACCTCGCAAATCCTTAGATTTGCTCGCTCCTCACTGCTCATTGGTTCACAACTGGCTTAACCAGTGCGCTGCATTATACAGATCACACTTTAGGTTGCAAGCGCTGAGTGAAAAATAATCGGGAATATTCCAAACCCCATACATTCCTCTTCGCTTGGTAGCCATTAAAACAAAAAGGACGCCGAAGCGTCCTTTTCTAAACTGTAATCGTAATAGCGGCTGCTATTATTTCTTACCGCTTGATAGTGCACCGAAACGCTTGTTGAAGCGATCAACACGGCCGCCTGTATCAACGATACGTTGCTTACCAGTGTAGAATGGGTGACACTTGTCACATACGTCTAGGTGGATAGACTCTTTACCTAGAGTAGAGTTGAACTCAAAAGAGTTGCCGCAAGAACAAGTCGCTTTTACTGCTTTGTATTCTGGGTGGATACCAGCTTTCATGGGATAACCTCAATAGTAGGCCGTGTCGCTATACGAATCTAAGCCGCACACCACACGCAATTAATAATAAAATGGGATACCGCATCAACTAATTGCCGAAGCCATATCTCAAGGCGCGATATAGTAAAGAATCACATTGCTCGGATCAACACATTTGGCAACTTTTTCGCCACTTTTTTAGCCAGACTAATCATAGAGGCACGATTCACGCTGAATCGCATTGCTTTACTCGAATTTCCATACCGATTTTAATAGACTCTCATTTCCTTTCCCTCTTTTTTAATAGCTAAGAATTTATGCGTCCAACCATTGCTAGAGTGGCATTACCCGTTCCGCTCGACAAACAATTTGATTACGCCATTCCGGGGCACCTGTTTCCGATCATTGGTGGACGCGTTTCCGTACCTTTTGGACGCCAAACCTTAGTTGGCATCGTCACCGCGATGGTTAATCACTCGGACTTTCCCAAAGATCAACTCAAGCCAATCAAAGCAGTTCTTGATTCTCAGCCGATATGGTCTGAAAAGCTTTATTCGTTGCTGACTTGGTGCAGCCAGTTCTACCAATACCCACTTGGAGATACGCTACACAATGCGATGCCAGCAGCTCTACGTAAAGGAAAGCCTGCAGATTTTGCGACGCTACAAGAGTGGCAAATTACCGAATCCGGTAAAGACAAGCTGATGCAAGGGCTTGATCGTCGAGCGGTCAAACAACAGAAGGTCTTGCAAATGTTGGTTAACGGCGCTTTGCCTCACCAGGAATTTGTCGACCAAGAGATAGCCTCAACAGTACTAAAGTCTTTAGAAGAGAAAGGCTGGATTGAACGTATCGAGAAGAAGCCTGCAATCACCCAGTGGGGACAGCACGTTGAATGCTACGTCGAGAAGCCAAAGCTCAACCACGAACAAGCGCTGGCTATTGCGAGTGTAAATAGCCAAACAGGTTTTGCTTGCTATTTATTAGAGGGAGTAACTGGCTCTGGTAAAACAGAAGTTTACTTAAACCTTATCAAGCCAGTTTTAGAGCAAGGGAAACAAGCATTAGTTTTAGTACCTGAGATCGGTCTAACGCCCCAAAGCATCAACCGCTTTAAACGCCGTTTTAATGTGCCAGTTGACGTCATCCACTCCGGGTTAAACGAGACGGAGCGTCTGAATGCGTGGCTTTCTGCACGCGACAAAGCGGCCGGAATCATTATCGGCACACGCTCTGCCCTACTCGCGCCTTTTGCTGATCTCGGGATTATCATTGTGGACGAGGAACATGACACCTCTTACAAACAGCAAGATAGCTTGCGTTATCATGCACGCGATGTTGCTGTAATGCGCGCTCATAAAGAACAAGTTCCGATTGTTCTGGGCTCAGCCACACCTGCACTGGAGACATTGCACAATGCCTTGTCAGGCAAATATCACCATTTAACACTAACCCAACGAGCTGGCTCTGCCGTGCCAACCACTAATAAAGTGTTAGATGTAAAAGGTCAGTATTTAGAAAGTGGCTTATCTGCCCAACTGATTGCCGAGATGCGCAAGCATTTAAAAGCGGGCAATCAAGTAATGTTGTTTCTTAACCGTCGAGGCTTTTCGCCCGCTTTGATGTGCCATGAATGCGGTTGGATTGCAGAATGTAAACGCTGTGATGCGTACTATACGTTCCACCATTACAGCAACGAAATACGCTGCCATCACTGCGGCTCACAACAACCGGTGATTCATCAATGTCAGGGGTGTGGTTCAACCCAATTGGTTACCGTCGGCGTAGGAACGGAACAACTCGAACAACAATTGGCTCAGTTATTTCCAGAATACAACGCCATTCGCATCGACAGAGACAGCACACGTCGCAAAGGTAGTTTGGAAGATGCCCTTGAATCGATTCGTAAAGGTGAACATCAAATTCTGATTGGCACCCAAATGCTGGCTAAGGGGCACCATTTTCCAAATGTAACGCTCGTTGCTCTTTTGGATGTTGATGGCTCTCTCTATAGTAGTGACTTCCGCGCTTCCGAGCGACTAGCGCAGTTGTTTATTCAAGTCGCAGGTCGTGCCGGCCGCGCAAGTAAACCTGGCGAGGTTATCCTACAAACCCACCATCCTGAGCACAGCTTGCTGCAGGCCCTGCTTCAAAAAGACTATCGCCACTTTGCTATGACTGCTCTGGAAGAACGCAAACTGGCTCAGCTTCCGCCTTATAGTTTCTTGACTCTGTTTAAAGCAGAGGCGAACCAAAGTGAGATAATTGAAGACTTCCTGCGTCAGGTTCGCTTTACGTTAGAGTCACACCCTCTGTTCGATGATTCCTGCATGGTGTTAGGCCCTACTCCTTCACCTTTGGCCAAGCGGGCTGGTAAATACCGTTGGCAACTATTACTGCAAACTCAGCATCGTTCATTGATGCAAAAGTTATTAACCAGTGCCAAACCTGCTATTGAGTTGTTGCCAAATGCTAAGAAAGTACGCTGGAATTTAGACATAGAACCACAAGATCTCAGCTAGCAAACGTTTAACTATGTAATGAATTACCATTTAATGTGACCAGAATCACACCAAGATTACAATTTTTGTTAAACAGACCGTAACTTTCACTTTAGAAATGAATAGACTATCCAAATTAGAAAAGTCTAAAGTGACTTGTTTGCACAGGCTTAGATTAAAACAATGACTATTCCCACAAATTGATATCGCGGTGAAGAATCCATTTTCCCACTCGTTAACACGAACTGAGCGAAGAGCAAACACAGCTCTAACTCGGTTTGATTACTCTGATTTCAAACCGGAATAACGTCATCTTGGCAAAAAATAAATGAGAGGTTAAAAACTATGGCGACAATGAAGGATGTTGCCCAGCTTGCGGGAGTGTCTACGGCTACGGTATCTCGAGCCTTAATGAATCCAGAGAAAGTCTCTTCTTCTACAAGAAAGAGAGTAGAAGATGCCGTACTTGAAGCGGGTTATTCTCCAAACTCATTAGCGCGTAACTTACGTAGAAACGAATCAAAAACCATTGTTACTATCGTTCCCGACATCTGTGATCCTTATTTTTCTGAAATTATTCGCGGTATTGAAGATGCAGCCATGGAACATGGCTATCTAGTCCTGCTGGGCGATAGCGGACAACAGAAGAAACGCGAAAGCTCTTTCGTTAACCTCGTATTTACTAAGCAGGCAGATGGAATGCTACTGCTTGGTACAGATCTACCATTCGATGTCAGTAAGCCAGAGCAAAAGAACTTACCTCCGATGGTAATGGCGTGTGAATTTGCGCCTGAACTCGAGCTTCCGACAGTACATATTGATAACCTGACCTCTGCATTTGAAGCGGTGAATTACCTGACCCAATTAGGTCATAAACGCATTGCTCAAATCTCTGGACCAGATACAGCAATATTGTGTCAGTTCCGCCAGCAAGGCTACCAACAAGCCCTGCGCCGTGCCGGCATCAATAAAGATCCACAATATAGTGTCATTACTGAGTTCTCTTTTGATGGCGGAGCAAAAGCCGTTCGTAAACTGCTCGAATTGCCAGAACCACCAACGGCTATTTTCTGTCACTGTGACACAATGGCCATCGGCGCAATTCAAGAAGCGAAAAAGCTTGGCTTACGAGTACCGCAAGATCTCTCTGTTGTGGGCTTTGATGACATTAACTTCGCTCAGTACTGCGATCCACCGTTGACCACCATCTCTCAACCTCGCTATGAGATTGGTCGACAAGCGATGCTAATGATGCTCGAGATGTTAAAAGGCCACGACGTGCATTCAGGCTCGCGTCTGCTTGAAACTAATCTCGTCATTCGTGGAAGTGCAGCGCCACCACAGCGCCCTTAACCTAAAGATTAGGTATTCATCCCCAAAGCGGTGCTAAGGCGCCGCTTTTTTATTTACCCCTCCTGCTTTTTGTGTATCCATGAATAAATGTAAGTGAGAACGGAAACACACTCCTACACTCGGGCGTTGTCGCGCTTTAGCTATCAAGATTCTATCAATAGGGTGTTTTCTCAACTCGTTCTGGATTAACATATTTGCAAGAATCCTTGATGACCAGAAATAACCGTGGCAAATAGAGATTATGTAAGACGGGGGCGAGGCGCCCCAAAAAAGTCGACAAAAAAACAGCCGCCGAGAAGAAAAAAACCTTGGCGCAGTGGCCTGCTCGCTATCTTGCTCGTGGGCGGTTTTGGCTATGGTCTTTACCTTTTGAGTAGCGACCCAGAACCTAAACAACCAGTCGTGAAGCAGCCAACAACCACTGTAAGCAAACCAAAGCCGAAAAAAGACTTGCCGCCACCACCAGAAGAAAAATGGGAATATGTTGAGTCACTACCGAAACGTGAAGTTGAAGTTGTGGCCAAAGAAATTGAAGTTTCTAAAATTCCTTACATCATGCAGTGTGGCGCGTACAAAACCCAGGCACAAGCCGAAGAGCGTAAGCTTGCAATCGCGTTCCAAGGGATGTCGAGCAAGATTCGTAAGAAAGAAGGCAGTTCATGGTATCGCGTGGTGCTAGGTCCGTATAAGTTCAAACGTGATGCAGAACGTGACCGTCATAAACTGCAACGCGCGAAAATCGAGCCGTGTGCGATTTGGAAAGAAAATCTTTAAACTCAGGCCCTAGGAGCTAAGATCCTAGGGCCTTTCTTTTTGCCCCCTTGAATCCCCATTTCTCCTCCCCCATATACTGAATTAAATCCAAAGAGAAATAATCAAGAGGTCGACTGTGACTACCATTGTATCTGTACGTCGAAATAATAAAGTCGTCATCGCGGGTGATGGCCAAGTATCTCTAGGCAATACCGTAATGAAAGGTAATGCGCGCAAAGTTCGCCGCCTATACAACAACCAAGTACTAGCGGGCTTTGCCGGCGGTACTGCGGATGCCTTCACCCTTTTTGAGCGCTTCGAAAGCAAACTGCAAATGCACCAAGGTCACCTAACCAAAGCGGCAGTTGAGCTAGCCAAAGACTGGCGTAGCGATCGTGCTTTGCGCAAGCTCGAAGCCTTACTTGCCGTTGCCGATGAAACCGCATCGTTAATCATTACCGGTAATGGTGATGTCGTACAGCCAGAACACGACCTGATTGCGATTGGCTCTGGTGGTGCTTACGCACAAGCTGCCGCAACCGCCCTACTAGAAAACACAGATCTAGATGCTCGTGAGATCGCGGAAAAATCTCTCAATATCGCGGGTGATATTTGTGTCTTCACTAACCATCACCACACGGTAGAAGAGCTAGACTCAACAGTAGAGCCTGAAAAACCAACCGCGTAATCGTAACGAAGTAAGGAAAGAATATGTCTGAAATGACGCCTCGCGAAATCGTTCATGAATTGAACCGCCACATTATCGGTCAAGAAAAAGCCAAGCGTTCGGTTGCGATTGCACTTCGTAACCGCTGGCGCCGCATGCAGCTTGAAGAAAGCTTGCGTGCCGAAGTGACACCAAAAAACATTTTGATGATTGGCCCTACTGGTGTTGGTAAGACTGAAATCGCACGACGCCTTGCAAAACTAGCAAATGCCCCTTTCATCAAAGTTGAAGCGACAAAATTCACCGAAGTGGGTTACGTTGGTAAAGAAGTTGAGACCATCATCCGTGACCTAACCGATGTCGCTGTGAAAATGACGCATCAACAAGCGATGGAGAAAGTGAAATTCCGCGCAGAAGAGCAAGCGGAAGAACGCATTCTTGATGCGCTACTGCCACCAGCACGTGATAGCTGGGGTCAAGCAGAGCAAACGGAAGAGTCTTCTCACACTCGCCAGATCTTCCGTAAGAAACTGCGTGAAGGCCAACTAGACGATAAAGAAATTGAAATCGACGTAGCCGCACCACAAATGGGCGTAGAGATCATGGCGCCTCCTGGTATGGAAGAGATGACTAACCAGCTGCAAGGCATGTTCCAAAACCTCGCTGGCGACACCAAGAAAAAACGTAAGCTGAAAATCAAAGACGCAATGAAAGCGTTAGCGGAAGAAGAAGCGGCGAAACTGGTAAACCAAGAAGAGCTAAAAGAAGCAGCGATTTTCAACGTTGAAAACAACGGCATCGTATTTATCGATGAGATCGACAAAATCTGTAAACGCGGCGAGAGCTCAGGCCCAGACGTTTCACGCGAAGGTGTTCAGCGCGACCTACTTCCATTGATTGAAGGCAGCACGGTATCAACCAAGCACGGCATGGTAAAAACAGACCACATTCTGTTTGTTGCATCTGGTGCATTCCAAGTGGCAAAACCATCTGACTTGATCCCAGAATTGCAAGGTCGTCTACCAATTCGTGTTGAGCTAGAAGCACTAAGCAGCAACGACTTCAAACGCATTCTGACAGAACCAAAAGCCTCTCTAACAGAGCAGTACGTTGCGTTGATGAAAACGGAAGATGTGGACATCGAATTCACAGAAGACGGCATCACGCAAATCGCGGAAGCGGCATGGACGGTCAACGAAAGCACCGAAAACATCGGTGCTCGTCGCTTACACACCGTAATGGAACGCTTGATGGATGAAATCTCTTACGACGCAGCGGAGCAATCTGGCGCTAAATTCGTTATTGATTCCGCTTACGTGAAAGCGCGCCTAGGCGACACAATTGAAGATGAAGATCTAAGCCGCTTTATTCTTTAATCGCAATCTATTTTACCAAAGCCCAGAACCTTGTTTCTGGGCTTTTTGTATAGAATGACGGCCACTGTGACAACACCTAAATCAAAAAGATCTCGTCATTCTAGCGAGCTCAAGCGAGACTAAGAATCTAGTAACAGCAGACGCCTATTCTTTCTCTCTCACCGTAACACTTCACAATCGGATGATAGATTCTGAATCACACTCGTTCCTCGCTGTTCAGAATGACGGTGACTTAGACAACATCTAGATCAAAAGCTCTCGTCATTCTAGCGAGCTTAAGCGATACTAAGAATCTGCTAACAGCAAACGCCTTTCTTTCCCACTCACCTTCACCACTGCACAACCGGATGATAGATTCTGAATAACCCTTTGACTTCTAGTTGAGTTGTTTTAGGTCAATAGCGTATCTGCCTCTTTGTGCTTATACTGGGCACATTGGTTACTAGCACGAAATTTCCATGAAACAATCTCTACAGATCTGGCTTGAAGCCGCTCGTCCAAAAACATTACCTCTGGCATTGGTCTCTATCTTAACAGGTAGCGTACTCGCCTACTCGGCGGGTCATTTCTCACTGACGATTGCCATCATGGCTTTCGTAACCGCGACATTGCTGCAAATTCTGTCCAACCTGGCAAACGACTATGGCGATGCCGTTCAAGGTACAGATAACAACAAACGCCTCGGCCCATTACGAGCGATGCAGTCTGGCGCGGTAAGTGCGAAACAGATGAAACAGGCGATTATCTTTAACATCGCTCTGACCGCCATTTCAGGCTTGGTGTTGGTTTTCTATTCACTAAGTTCACTGGAAAGCATTGTCACTTTTATCGGGCTGGGAATTCTGGCCATTCTCGCAGCCATTGCTTATACCATGGGTAGCAAACCATACGGTTACGTGGGGCTTGGCGATATATCAGTGTTCTTGTTTTTTGGTCTACTCGGCGTATCCGGTACCTACTTCTTGCATACCGGTCACGTAGACACCACGCTATTCTTACCTGCTTTAGGCTGCGGTTTACTCGCCGTTGCAGTACTCAATATCAACAATATGCGTGATATAGAGAACGACCGAGAGTGTGGTAAACGCACGGTGGCGGTACGCTTAGGTCAACGTAAAGCCAAACAGTACCACTTTATTTTACTTGGCGGAGCTATCCTTGCCTTTGCGGCTTACTTGTTAATTCAAGACAAACCCGTTTGGATTAGCTTGCCATTTTTACTTAGTATTTATTTCGTGGCCGATCATGGTAAAGCGGTTTGGCATACACAAAAGCCCGCTCAGATAGCACCAATGATGCCAGTCATCGTGAAATGTTCTCTAGTCACCAACGTTTTGTTTGCAACAATTGTGGTAGCTCAAACTCTAGTAAGTTAAAAAAGGATTGTCATTGCATTGACTTAATGCCTAGATATACTCAAAGACAACCAATTTCTGTTTAGAAAGGTACGCTATGGAATACAATACCTCAGCACTCTGTGATATCTACCTCGATCAGGTAGATGTGGTTGAACCAATGTTCAGTAACTTTGGCGGTCGCGCTTCATTTGCCGGGCAAATCACCACCATCAAGTGTTTTGAAGATAATTCGTTGATCCGCGAGACATTAGAGCAAGATGGACTTGGTCGCGTTTTGTTAATTGACGGTGGCGGTTCCCTACGTAAAGCCCTTATCGATGCAGAAATCGCAACCATTGCGGAAGAAAACGAGTGGGAAGGCATTGTCGTTTACGGCTGTGTTCGTGAAGTAGATGAACTTGAAGATATGAACTTAGGCATTCAAGCCCTCGCCTCTATTCCTGTTGGAGCGACCAGCCAGGGTATTGGCGAATTGGATATACCAGTCAACTTTGGCGGCGTTAGCTTCCTTCCAGAAGATTACATTTACGCTGATAGCACCGGAATTATCCTGTCGCCAGAACCATTGAATATTGATTTAGAGTTGGATGAAGAAGCATAACGAGTCTTAGGCGCCTAAGTTATAGGGTCTTCTCTTGGCTCTTAGCGCCTAGCCTTGTCTTAACATTTTCTACTTCCCTAAAACACAAACACCCGCTTAACGCGGGTGTTTTTAATTTGGAATGAAGAAGCCGAATTATTCCACTTCGTCCATTTTGCCAAGTAGTGCACGAATGCGCTCTTGCCATTGTGCGTGCTCTTGCTGTGCTTGTTGTGCTTTTTGCTCTAGCTCTTCACGTTGAGAGCGAAGCTCGTTCGCTTCTTCCGCAAGTTTAGCTTTATCTTCTTTCAGCTCTTCGACTTCCATCTGAAGAAGAGTGATTGTGTCAACTGCAGTTTGAATTTTAGATTCTAGTTGTTCTAGTACTTCAAAAGACATCTTGGCCTACCTATGTTATTCCGTTGGGACGATGTGCGAGATTGATGCACACCTAACCTATATAAGGTTCATTCTACTCAGCGTCGCGATGAGAAACACTCACTATATTCGATATTTTGCATCATTCGGTCAAAAAATCAGCGCAATCTCACTAAACGCTGACTTTTCTTGTCGCCGAAGCATTTTTGAGCAAGGATTTTGCGTCTCGCTACGCTGAAAATCGCCCTAAGTATTGATCAAATTCAAGTTAGATAAAGTAAAAGCCTCGCAAAAAGGCAAACGTTTACTCGACCTTGTGATAGAATCGCCGCGCAAATTCTTCTTCCCTCTTGCTTACTTGGAGACATCATGAAACGCGATTTAGCAATGGCATTTTCCCGTGTGACTGAAGGTGCAGCTCTGGCTGGTTACAAATGGCTTGGCCGTGGCGATAAAAACGCAGCCGATGGCGCAGCTGTTGAAGTTATGCGCACGCTACTGAACAAAACAGATATCAGTGGTGAAATTGTCATTGGTGAGGGTGAAATCGATGATGCGCCAATGCTGTACATTGGTGAGCAAGTGGGTATTGGTGGTGATGAAGTGGATATCGCTGTTGACCCGATTGAAGGGACGCGTATGACGGCAATGGGACAATCGAACGCACTAGCCGTACTTGCCGCAGGTGAGAAAGGCAGCTTTCTTAAAGCGCCAGATATGTACATGGAAAAACTGGTTGTTGGCCCTGGTGCAAAAGGCGTAATTGACTTAGAAAAGCCGTTAAAAGAAAACCTAGAGAACGTAGCAAAAGCCCTGAACAAGCCACTTGATACCCTAGTCGTTATTACCCTTGCGAAGCCTCGCCACGATGACGTTATTGCAGAAATGCAAGCAATGGGCGTACGTGTTTTTGCGGTGCCTGATGGTGACGTCGCTGCCTCTATTCTAACTTGTATGCCAGACAGTGAAGTGGACATGATGTACTGTATTGGCGGTGCGCCAGAAGGGGTTGTATCAGCAGCGGTAATTCGAGCGCTAGACGGTGACATGCACGGTCGCCTGCTTCCTCGTCATGAGGTAAAAGGCGATACTGAAGAAAACCGCATTTACGGTGCAGATGAACTAAAACGCTGCGATGAAATGGGCGTAAAAGCGAATGTTGTCCTCAAAATGGAAGACATGGCTCGTAGCGACAATGTGGTATTTTCAGCTACAGGCATCACTAAAGGTGACTTGCTGGAAGGTATCTCTCGTCAAGGCAATATTGCAACCACAGAAACGCTGCTCGTGCGCGGTCGATGCCGAACTATTCGCCGCATTAAGTCGACTCACTACCTAGATCGTAAAGATCCAGAAGTACGCGATATTATTCTTTAAGCATTTCTCGAGGCTCTCGCTCAGTCTGAGCTTGAGCCTTTCTTTCCGCACAACGGGCAATAGCTTCTGAATCACACTCGTTCCTCGTTGTTCAGAATGACGGTGACTTTAATAAGCTCTAAATCGAAAGAACTCGTCATTCTAGCGAGTTCCAGCGAGACTAAGAATCTAGTTGTAACAAGCTCCTATTCTTTCCTGGTCACCTTAACCACTACTCAACCAAAAAATAGATTCTGAATCACCTCGTTCCTCGTTGTTCAGAATGACGGTGACTTTAATTAGCCCTAAATCAAAAGAACTCGTCATTCTAGCCAGTTCCAGCGAGACTAAGAATCTGGTAACAGCAAACTCCTATTCTTTCCCGCTCACCTTAACCACTGCTCAACCAGAAGATGGATTCTGAATCACCTCGTTCCTCGTTGTTCAGAATGACGGTGATTTTAATAAGCTCTAAATCGAAAGAACTCGTCACTCTAGCGAGTTCCAGAGAGACTAAGAATCTGGTAACAGCAAACTCCTATTCTTCCTGCTCGCCTTAACCGCTGCACAATCGGACGATAGATTCTGAATCACCTCGTTCCTCGCTGTTCAGAATGACGACATATATTGGCTCATATGAACATCGCCCCTACAAATCCACACTCAAATTAAGTCAACACTTTTCTTTACTAACCCTATCGCGCATAATATGTACTGACGTATAAATGGTGGGTATATGAAGACCGTAGATAGGATATTGCAAATCGTTAAGCGTGATGGCTCCGTCACTGCAAAACAACTCTCCTCTGAGCTAGGTATGACAACCATGGGGGCTCGTCAGCACCTGCAAAGTTTAGAAGATGATGGCATTCTTTCTATCCATGACGTAAAAGTAAAAGTTGGTCGCCCTGCTCGTCATTGGTCTCTCACTCAAAAAGGTCATGAGCAATTTGCTGACCGTCACGGTGAGTTGACCATTCAGTTTATAGAAGCTGTCGAACATATCTTTGGCAAAGATGGACTGGAAAAAGTCACATCAGAGAGGGAAAAACTCACGTTACAAAGTTATCGTCAGCATCTTGAGCAATGCGACTCTCTGCAAAGCAAACTAGAAACACTCGTCACATTAAGAGAGCAAGAAGGCTATATGGCTGAACTCGAGAAAGATGAGAACGGATTTATCTTAATCGAAAATCACTGTCCGATTTGTAAAGCCGCAACTCGCTGCCCAAGCTTGTGCCAATCAGAATTAAGTGTCTTTCAGTCTTTACTTGGACGTGACACCAAAGTAGAGCGTACCGAACACATCATTAGTGGCCAAAGACGCTGCGTTTACCGCATCCAACAACTGCAGTAACCACCACAACCAAACATCGACATGCCGCACTTATTCAATCTCAAGCTTGAAAGCTTCTCTTATAAGTGAGACGGCTGAAGAATTCATCCTCTCTCCTCTTTCTAGTGGTATAGGCTTTTAGTAACTAAAGGCAACTTCCATAAGGATTTGGAGAGCATCGATGTCTAATCTACGTCATATCCCATCCCAAACGCTTCCTCCATTCGATGAAATGGTTCGAATGGCAGAGCGAGACCCAGAAGCTTTTGAGCAATTTCGTCATGAGATGGCGAAAGAGATGATCGAGAGCGCATCAGAAAATATGAAAGAAAGATTGTGGGCTCAACAAAGCCACATCGATAGAGTCATCAGCACGTGTAAAAACCCTCATCACACCAATGTGGTATTGATGAACGAGTTGCAAAAACAGGTCGTGAAGTTCAAAGCAGCGCTACAAGGGGAAGCCGCACCAACACAAAAAGCGGATGTGGTTAGCTTAAACGCGTTTAAAGATAGGGATGATTTTTACTGATACTCAGTAGATAGATCGAGAAAGTTAGGGTTCGTTTCTCTCACCAAGGCTAACTTCCACTCACGCTTCCACTGCTTGAGCTGCTTTTCTCGGTTTATAGCCGTAGCCATATCGTCGAATAACTCAAAGTAAACGAGCTTATGAACGTTGTATTTCTTAGTAAACCCTTCCACTACTCCATTTTTATGTTGCCATATTCTTTGGGGCAGCTGACTGGTAACACCTATGTAGAGAACGGCGTTGTTATTTGACGTTAGGATATAAACGCAAGGTGTCTTATCGATGATTCATTCTCTTCATTATTCGCTGTTACTTTTCCATTGTAATTCGCAAGCTCAGTCAGTTTATTTCGAACTCGGAGCGCTCTATGCGTAGATTCTGAATCACACTCGTCCCTCGCTGTTCAGAATGATGATGACTTTAACAGCCTCCAAACCAAAAAGGATCGTCATT
Source organism: Vibrio sp. Vb2880 (assembly GCF_033337975.1). Taxonomy (NCBI): domain Bacteria; kingdom Pseudomonadati; phylum Pseudomonadota; class Gammaproteobacteria; order Vibrionales; family Vibrionaceae; genus Vibrio; species Vibrio sp. Vb2880. Next base: position 143,316 of record NZ_JAWORT010000006.1, on the reverse strand, counting down.
CTAGCGAGCTTTAGCAAAGCTAAGGATCTGGTAACAGCAAGCCCCTATTCTTTCCCGCTCACCTTGGCCACTGTTCAATCGGACGATAGATTCTGAATCACTTCGTTCCTCGCTGTTCAGAATGACGATGGCTTTCACAGACTCTAAATCAAAGGAGCTCGTCACTCAATCGAGCTTTAGCGAAACTAAGAATCTGGTAACAGCAAGCTCCTATTCTTTCCCGCTCAGCTTAACCACTGCTCAACCGGACGATAGATTCTGGACCACGCTCATTCTTCGCTGTTCAGAATGACAGTGGCTTTAACAGCCTCTAAATCAAAAGAGTCCGTCATTCTAGCGAGCCGCAGCGAAACTAAGAATCTGGTATCAGCAAGCTCCTATTCTTTCCCGTTCACCTAAACCACCGCACAATCGGACGATAGATTCTGAATCACACTCGTTCCTCGCTGTTCAGAATGATGATGACTTTAACAGCCTCCAAACCAAAAAGGATCGTCATTCTAGCGAGCCGCAGCGAAACTAAGAATCTGGTATCAGCAAGCTCCTATTCTTTCCCGCTCAGCTTAACCACTACTCAACCGGATGATAGATTCTGAATCACCTCGTTCCTCGTTGTTCAGAATGACGATGACTTTAAGAGCCTCTAAATAAAAAGAGCTCGTCATTCTAGCGAGCCTTAGCGAGACTAAGGATCTGGTAACAGCAAACTCCTACTCTTTCACACAGCTTAACCAGGGCCCAAGCGGACGATAGATTCTGAATCACGCTCGTCCCTCGCAGTTCAGAATGACGGTGAGTTTAACAGCCTCTAAATCAAAAGAGTTCGTCATTCTAGCGAGCCTTAGCGAGACTAAGGATCTGGTAACAGCAAACTCCTACTCTTTCACACACAGCTTAACCAGGGCTCAAGCGGACGATAGATTCTGAATCACACTCGTCCCTCGCTGTTCAGAATGATGATGACTTTAACAGCCTCCAAACCAAAAAGGATCGTCATTCTAGCGAGCCTCAGCGAGACTAAGAATCTAGTAACAGCAAGCTCCTATTCTTTTCCGCTCAGCTTAAACACTGCTCAAGCGGACGATAGATTCTGAATCACGATCGTCCCTCGCAGTTCAGAATGACGGTGAGTTTAACAGCCTCTAAATCAAAAGAGTTCGTCATTCTAGCGAGCCTTAGCGAGACTAAGAATCTACTTTCAGCACGCACGATACTTGAAGCAATTACTCCGGCTCAGGGCCATATTGGTTTGGTCCTGATGTTCCCTTTAAGAACCCACATTCAATTAGAATCCATAAACCACAAATCAGAGAAATGGAAGCAACGAACATCTGTGGGGTCGACGGCTCTTGCGCGGCAGGGCTGGTCATTGGCGTGGCAATTCGTCCGATAATCAACGGAATATTCAGTGCTAGCCAATAGATCGATTTGTTGCGGTCGTGCCAACGCTTGGTGGTGATCGCCAAATCAGGGATCAACAGAACCACCAAGAAAATAGGAAGAAGCACATAGGAGAGAGTCGGAAGCAGCTGGCTGATACCGGCACCAAAGCCTAGAATGGACACATAGTAAATGACGTTCCAAATCCAGTATGTTTTACGGTTTATACGTCCTTGAAAAGAAAACAGTAACTCTTTAGTCGACATCAAATTTTACCCCAAAGTAGAAAGGTTATAGATTAGCCGAGTCGATATAGTTTGGAAAGGACACCGATAGCTTGGGTGCCCACAACGACCTTACCACAAGCAGAGCCAGGCTGAGAATTTGTAACAATAACCCCTCGCTATTCTCGGGCAATTCAGCGCAACCTAGTTCACTACCTTTTGGAAGCTATCTATATCCATGTCTCGGATATTGACCGTTAAACTGTGCACGTGACTAGCTTGCTCTTGAAGTGTCGCCATCAAGGATCGTGACAGTTCTCGCTTTTGTTCTTGGGAGCGACCAGATAACAAATCAAAGTTGATATGGATAAAATCGAGGCTATCTCCCTCCTCTCCTATTAACCAATTGTGGCACCGGAGCGTTCTAGATTTCACCGACGCGAGTTCAAAAAGGCCACTTTCTAACGCCGTTTTATGTAAATCCTCCAGCAACCCCTGAACATTGACACGTTCTTCAACCGAGTTTGAATACTCTAAAACGAGATTTGGCATTTTGATTCCTTTCTACAACTATTAATTCCAGCGCGTAGTAATACCAATCTCAGCAGCAATTTCCGAGGAATGAACTATCATTCTGTCTACGTGATCACCAATCGATTGCTTTTGACAAAAATAACAGGATCGCTGCTTGGTCGAATCAGTAAAGAAAGCCGGACAAGACATGACACCAATCATGATCTGTTCACATTATTCTGTTATATTCCTACGTAGATTTTTTACATTAATTGACTATTTACATTAAAGATAAGGGAGATATTCCTATGCGTCGTCCTGTAGTGATGGGTAACTGGAAACTAAACGGCAGCAAAGCAATGGTAACTGAGCTGCTAACTGGTCTTAACGCTGAGCTTGAAGGCGTTGAAGGTGTTGACGTAGCAGTCGCTCCACCAGCACTTTACATCGACCTAGCAGAGCGCGTAATCGCTGAAGGCGGTAACAAGATCATCCTAGGTGCTCAAAACACTGACCTAAACAACAGCGGTGCGTTCACTGGCGATATGTCTCCAGAAATGCTGAAAGATTTCGGTGCTACTCACATCATCATCGGTCACTCAGAGCGTCGTGAATACCACAACGAATCTGACGAGTTTATCGCTAAGAAATTCAACTTCCTAAAAGAAAACGGCCTAACACCTGTTTTCTGTATCGGTGAATCTGAAGCGCAAAACGAAGCTGGCGAAACTGAAGCTGTATGTGCACGTCAAATCAACGCAGTTATCGACACTTACGGTGTTGAAGCTCTAAACGGCGCAATCATCGCTTACGAACCAATCTGGGCTATCGGTACTGGTAAAGCAGCAACCGCTGAAGATGCACAACGCATCCACGCTTCTATCCGCGCACTAATCGCAGCGAAAGACGAAGCAGTTGCAGCACAAGTAATCATCCAATACGGCGGCTCTGTTAAGCCAGAAAACGCTGAAGCTTACTTCTCACAACCAGACATCGACGGTGCTCTAGTTGGCGGCGCTTCTCTAGACGCGAAAAGCTTCGCGGCAATCGCTAAAGCAGCGGCTAAAGCAAAAGCTTAATCTCGTTTTTACTGAGAGTAGAAATAACAAAGGGATGCATCATGCATCCCTTTTTGTTTGTGTTGTACCGTCGGAGTACCTAATAGGAAGTTCCGATTTACGCTGGCTCAGCAATTTTCACGGTTGGCTTTTTCGCGAGCTCCGCACTGGAATCTTTCTTATAAAGGTTCTCGTAGCAGTAATTTGTAGCTTCAATGTAGCCTTCTACACTACCGCAATCAAAGCGTTGACCTTTAAATTTGTATGCCAAAACACAACCAGATTGAGCTTGTTGCATTAACGCATCGGTGATTTGAATCTCACCACCTTTACCCGGCTCTGTATTTTCAATCAGTTCAAAGATATCAGGTGTCAGAATGTAGCGACCAATAATCGCTAGATTGCTAGGTGCAGTACCTGGCTCTGGCTTTTCAACCATGTTATCAATGCGGAAGATATCATCTTTGATCATCTCACCAGCAATCACACCGTATTTATGCGTTTCTGATTCCGGCACTTCTTGTACCGCAACGATTGAACAGCGGAACTGTTTGTACAGCTCAACCATTTGCGCTAGAACGCCTTTGTCCTCATTCACACATAGGTCATCCGCGAGCACAACAGCAAACGGTTCATCACCGACCAGTTCACGTCCCGTAAGAATAGCGTGACCTAAGCCTTTCATTTCACGCTGACGAATGTAAGTGTAACTCGCAGAATCAATCAAAGAACGAATATCATCAAGCAGCGCTTCTTTACTTGTACCGCTAATTTGATGCTCTAACTCATAGTTTTTATCAAAGTGATCCATTAACGAGTGCTTACCACGACCGGTGACGATGCACATACCGTCCATACCGGCTTCAATCGCTTCTTCAACACCGTATTCAATCAATGGCTTGTTCACCACTGGCATCATTTCTTTCGGCATCGACTTAGTTGCAGGAAGGAAACGTGTGCCGTAGCCCGCTGCAGGGAATAAACATTTTTTAATCATAACCATTACCAACTAAAAAAAGGCTCCTCTGAGGGAGCCTGTTATATTATTTTGAATATAAAGACTAATTAATCGCTACCAAACAGGTCACGGGTGTAAACTTTATCAGCCACATCAGCTAGTTCCTCAACCATGCGGTTAGAAACAATAACATCAGACATTTGTTTGAACTCTTCAATATCGCGGATAACGGCAGAATGGAAGAACTCATCTTCCTGCAGTACCGGCTCGTAAACCACTACTTCAATACCTTTCGCTTTAATACGCTTCATAATGCCTTGAATAGACGAAGCGCGGAAGTTATCTGAACCAGCTTTCATAATTAAGCGGTAAATGCCCACTACTTTTGGCTGACGTTTGATAATGGAGTCTGCAATAAAATCTTTACGAGTGCGGTTTGCATCAACAATTGCACCAATGATGTTATTAGGAACTTCTTGGTAGTTTGCTAACAATTGCTTTGTATCTTTAGGTAAGCAGTAACCACCATAACCGAATGACGGGTTGTTGTAGTGATTGCCAATACGAGGGTCTAAGCCAACACCTTCTATAATTTGGCGAGCATCAAGGTTGTGTGCTTCAGCATACGAATCTAACTCATTGAAATAAGCTACGCGCATCGCTAGGTATGTGTTTGAGAACAACTTAACCGCTTCGGCTTCTGTAGAGTCAGTAAACAAAACCGAGATGTCTTCTTTTACCGCACCTTCAACTAAAAGATTAGCGAACTTCTCTGCACGTTCGCTACGCTCACCAACGATAATGCGAGACGGGTGTAGGTTATCGTAAAGAGCTTTACCTTCACGAAGAAACTCTGGAGAGAACATAACATTCTGACAACCGAGCTCCTCTTTAATGCGCGCAGTATAACCCACAGGTACAGTCGACTTAATCACCATAACTGCATCTGGATTAATTGCCATCACATCTTTAATCACTGCTTCAACTGAAGAAGTATTAAAGTAGTTCGTTTGAGGGTCATAATCCGTTGGTGTAGCAATAACAACAAACTCCGCGTCTTTGTAAGCCAGCTCTTTATCTAGCGTCGCGATAAAGTTGAGTTCTTTGTTTGCAAGGAAATGTTCGATTTCCGCATCAACAATTGGAGATTTCTTGTCATTCAACAAGTCCACTTTTTCTTGGATAATATCAACCGCCACAACCTCATGGTTTTGTGACAATAACATGGCATTGGACAAACCGACGTAGCCCGTGCCTGCTACAGCAATTTTCATTTTTATTTCCTATTATTTAACTGACGCTAGCATATCAAAACACCGACACTCTCGGTAGAGTGCGGCGATTAACTAAAAGCCTAACTAGCAACACAACTTAATTCAATTGAGTACCCAAGTAACGCAAATAAGCATTGCGAATGCGAAGCTTGTTCTGCTCAAAGTACTCTTGACCATAACGGCCTCGGTTAAAGTAGCGGCGAAGCATACTATTATCCATCACGAGTTCATCACCCTGGCCTGCTGCCAAATAGTTTGTATCGTTGCCAACTCGAGTCGTAACGTTGAAATCATAAGCCTCGTTACCACGAACTTGTATCACTCCCGGCGACATATCGCGCCATGGCGTTAATGGCAGTTTTACTGACACAGTGACAAACTGCTCTTCGTCTGTATCATTAAACTTTGTCACCTGATAACTTGCTGATACTTCTATGTCTTCAAACCAATGTGATGTCGTGAATTTTGCGCCGACATCCCCTTTCCAAAACTCGCCAGCAGTTGCGTTAAACTGCCAATCCCACTCTGGCATAGAGAATGTGTAACGAGTTAAAAAGGTTTGGCGGTCTGGATTCGCATAACCATTTTTGTCTTTTTCGTCTTGATGTTGGAAGTAGCTCATCTCTAGTCCCAACTCATGGTTGCCCGATTGAGAGAACCAAGCTGATTCGCTGCGCGCACCGATATAATCCGACTTAACCAAGCCTAGAGAGACCTGGTTAGCAATATCGACATATGGTAAACGGAAGAACTGATGCACCATTGCACGATCAATCTCGTTCTCGTACGCGCTGTCTTCGAAATACCCACCCTCTTCAAAATCATCACTTTCAGCTAAAGGTAAAATATGACGAACATCAATTGCCGCGCCAGACCATAGGTAGGTGTATAAGTTGCTAGACATAGCAAAAGAGTAATCATACACACCGTACTCGGTTGCAAAACCATGCCTTACCATAGGAGAAAGCACGATCTGCGAATCTAAAGTGCCTGAATTAACTCGCTCCGTTTTCCAATCAACCATGTCTAATCTTTCCGGTAAATCGCGCGTGATAAACTGAATGTCATCACAAGCTGCGCTACCATTGACGAAACTTTGGTAACAGTTAGCGTCAGACAAAACGCTGACCACTGGTTTTTGGTTGGCAAGCATCACAAGTTCAAATTGATCCGATGCAGCGCTTATATCTTGCGCCGCATTTTGACCTAAATGACTAGACACAATACCCAGAGCGACACCTAGTCCGTCAACTTGGTTATGGTTGTAGCGGCGGTTTTCTACAGCCACTACAACTTTGCCATTTGATACGCCCACTTGAACATTAACGAAGCCTTCATTTTTTAACGCACTAACCAAAGAGGAAATTGACGCTTGTTGCGCTTTGTTTTGCTCAACGACTAAACGATCCATTAACGTCATATTATTCTTCGCGTAGTCGCGAGAGCGAGAGTATTCCGTTATCAATGGCATCGAGAGTGCAGCACTCCAAACGCTTGAACCATCCGATTCATGACCAGAATAAATCTGGTAGCTTAATGAGGCGGTTATATCATTAGGCAGTAAATCATCGGGAGTGAACACTTTTATAGAAGAGTTGAATTCTACTGAATCGTACTCTCCTACTAGTTGAACAAAGTCAAAAGGTTGGTATTCAAAGCCACCAAAAGGGCCATCTAGAACACCCATCAAACGCTCTTCTGACTGACCGAAACCAGCAGAAACCCTTAAGGGAAGTGCATTAAACGTATAATCAGCGACGGCAAAATTAGTCATGAGCTTATTTGCAGCCCCACCGACATCTTGCATACCCAAAGCAAAATCTAAGTTCTCATTCCCCCAAAAATTGGGAACCTGATACTTCAGTGATAATGATAAATCTCGAATACCGCCACAGCCTGTTTTAAAACAGTTCGAGTTATAATCATAAGTAACGATACTACCATGAGCCTCTAACCCTTCAATGAGGCCGAAAGATACTTTTATAGAATCTAAACCTTGCACCTCGTCAAGCCAAGGGCGCCCTTGGGCAAAAGATACACCAAAGTCGCCATACTCTTTAACTTGAGCATTAGGGTTAAAAACCAGTCCACTAAAGCTTTGGTTAGAATTTAGCGTCTGCAATTCGTTTGCCGCGACGCCACAACTAAAAGCCAACGATAGGGTAATTATCGTTACTTCATCCACTGAAATCTTTTTGATCATAACTCTTTATTTTATTTAGTTTTGCTAACTGGCACTAAGGCCTTCTGCTTGAGTTTTTTCTTTTTGAAAGCAATCTTCCACTGCGTCCAAGTATTTTTGTATGACTAACTGCTCATCAAACTCTCGTTCAACTATTTGACGACTGAATTGTCCCATTGTTAACCTTTCTTGATGAGTGAGGTTGATCACCAAATCCAGTTTTTCAATTAAACTCTCTGTCGAACGAGGAGCACATAAATAACCATTGACTCCATCGTCAACCGTTTCACGACAACCAACATTGTCAGTTGTTACTATGGGTTTCCCCATTGCCGCCGCTTCAAGTAACGATTTAGGTACTCCCTCTCGATAGAATGAAGGAAGCACCATGCAATCTACCTTCGCAATCTCCTCTTCTACACAATCAGAAGTGCCAAGATAACTTACAATGCCTTCATCAACCCACTTTTGCATATCACTACTAGAGACAGCTGAAGGGTTATTAACATCAAGAAAACCTAGTAATCGAAATTCAACCTTATCACCATGTTTAGACTTCAATGCGCGAGCCGCTTCAACGTAGTGACCAATGCCTTTGTCGTACAACATTCTGGCAATCAATAAAAAGCGAATTACACCGTCATCATTTGCTGGGCTAACTTGAAAACGGTTGAGATCAGCTCCCGAACCAGGTAAACGATCAACAAGATACGATGGCGCTAACCGGTTCTCCAAAAACAACGTTTTATCGTCTTCATTTTGAAAGAAGATCTTACTTGCTTTAGATTGGCTCATTTTATACAGCAATCTGGCAATCTTAGACGTAAGGCCTTCATTAATAAAGACCATACCTAAGCCGGCAATATTATTGACCGACTTAGAGCCAACAAAATGCCCAGCTAACGTACCGTAGATATTATTCTTTGGAGTAAAGTTCAGTACCACATCGGGTTTGACGCTCTTAAAGATTTTGATAAATGAGAAAAACGTACCAATATCTTTAACAGGATTTGTACCCCCTTGGTCAATGTTGATATGACAAAAGCTTGCTCCAAGTGATTCAAGCTTCGGTGAATAATCATCTTTAGGGGCTATAGCTACAACCTGATAATCAGCGTCCAACAACGCCGTAATGGTGTTTCTTCTGAAATTATATAAATACCAACTTGTATTTGCTGAAATCGCAACCGTTTTCATCTAACTACCTAAACCTTATAAAACTCGCGATACCAATCAACTAAGGCTTGAACGCCTTGTTTAAGACCAACTTGAGGTTTATAGCCAGTCGCTTCGAATAAATCAGAAGTATCAGCATAAGTCTTATACACATCACCAGGCTGCATCTCGCGGAAATTCTTTTTCGCTTCAATACCAAGCGCAGATTCGATTTCCGTGATGAAGTCCATAAGGTTAACTGGACTACCGTGACCGATATTGTAAACAGAGTATGGAGCTGAACTAGAAGCAGGCGTACCGGATTCAACGGTCCAGTCGTCATTTCTTTGAGGGATAACCTCAGAAATACGTACAATACCTTCAACAATGTCGTCAATGTAAGTGAAGTCTCGCCACATATCGCCATTATTGTTTATATCAATTGTATCGCCCTCTAATATCTTCTTAGTGAAAATAAAAGGTGCCATGTCAGGACGACCCCATGGACCGTAAACGGTGAAGAACCGCAATCCAGTGGTCGGTAAGTCATACAAGTGAGAATATGAATGTGCCATTAACTCATTTGATTTCTTCGTCGCTGCATACAAAGAAACTGGATGGTCAACCGTATCACTTGTTTCAAAAGGTGTTTTTTGATTCAAGCCATAAATAGAAGATGACGATGCGTAAACTAGATGCTTAACTTTTGAATGTCGGCAACCCTCTAGGATGTTTAGGTGACCAACTAAGTTAGAATCCGCATAGGCCATCGGGTTTTCTATAGAGTATCTCACACCAGCTTGAGCTGCTAAGTGGATAACACAATCAAACTGGTTGTTAGCGAAGAAATCAGCTACAGCTTGTCTATCCGAGAGATCCATCTTTACAAATTCGAATCGCTCACTATTATTGATCGTCAGTAGTCGAGCTTCTTTAAGATTAACATCATAGTAGTCATTAATATTATCTACACCAACAACACTCGCACCTTTACTCAAAAGTACTTCAATGGTTTTAGCGCCAATAAAACCCGCTGCGCCAGTTACTAAATATTTCATTTATTAAATTCCTTCCAATAACTACCTAATAAGACATCTGCATCTTTACTTGAAAGTGGTTCCCAACCACTACCATGACAAAACGTTAGTTCTCCAAAATAAACCTTTCCATCGACGTTATACATATCAACTCGAACGTATTTAAAAGGTTTCGCTAATTTTTTTGCTAGTGAAACCACGTCAGGCATATTAATTGGAAACTCGTAGGAATCATCAACTGATTCATACTTGGGCTGTATAGCAAAATCTAACTTTTCTAAATGCTCGGAATACAGTGATCTCTTATGATTACTAAATCGGTCACTATCGACCTGAATTATTACTTTTTCCTGGTTACTATCGTCCCCTTGAAAAATATGCAATTTATAATCGGATGGCAGAGAACCATCTTTATGCATTAATAACTCTTCCATGAGTACTTGAGGCGTTTCAAGATCATAGAAATTTTCATCAATCTTTTGTCCTATTTTTACTTTTAGGTAACGATTGAATTGTGCTGATAGTGCATTTAAATCTGTTAATTTTGACTTATCAAGTACTACTTTAACATTCTCACCACCACCTCCATTACTCGTTTTGATAACAAACTTATCAGGTGCTTTATGAAAGAAATCAGGCGTTACATGAGTTGTTTTAGCAATTAAAGGAATTAAATGTTCTTTACCAATAGTATCTTCGACATATTTTCTCACAGTATACTTATCAACATAACGAGAGAAGCTTAATGATTGTGAATCTAACTTTCGAGCAAATACTTTTTCTGAAAATGTACTAGGGTTTACAAAGCTTGGATAATAACGATGAACGATAATAAATCTGAATTTATTATATACACTAGGTGTAAGTATTAATCTTAAACTATCTCTTATTATATTCTTTAATTGTTTTTTTAGTGATGACATTCTAGTACTTCCGCATATTTACTAGTTATCTCTTGATGACTAATGCTGTCAATAAATCCTTTACTATTATTTTCAAACTCAGAGCTAAGGATATATTGGTTTTCGATTGCATAACTTATTGCTTTACAAGCCGCTTCGATATCACCCACAGGAAACAATATGCCGCGCTTCTCATGAGAAAACTCACCTTTCGAAGCAGAGTAGTTAAGAAAGTCATCACAAAGGATTTCTTTAGGTCCAGTTTTACAATCACTGTGAATAGGGATAGCTTTAGATATCATCGATTCGATAAGAGCATTCGGGAATCCTTCAGCCTCAGAGCAAGATAGGTAGAATCCAAATTTATTTATATACTTAAATGGGTTTTCAACCATGTCATGGAAAGTAATGTTCTTCAATTCCTTGTGTCTAACATATTCCTGTAGTTCATTTTTTAAAGAACCGTTTCCGAAAAAATGAAAATGACAATTATCTTGAAAACTTTCAGCGATTTTAATTACATCGTATGGTCGCTTAGATGGGTTCAAACGACCAACAATTGCTATGTGATATCGGTTATCGTCCACGGGTTCGTCAATTATTTCTTGGGCTAATTCTTTAATCTCGTCGATATTGTATGGATTATATATGACCCTATGATTTTCAGGTGTCCATCCAAAAACATCATTAAAGTCAGATAACATTTCCTTTGATTTAAATATATGCACATTTGCCTGCTTCAAGGCCATACTCATTAATGTTCTATGAACAAACTTCGTTATATTGGACTTGCTATTATAAAAACTGCTATAACTAAAACAATGTACAGATTGAAAAGTAAAGTTAGCACCAAAAATCTTTGCCAAACCGCAAGTTAAATTTGGATTATTTAAATGAGATTGAACCACATAATCATCCGGCAAAAAAACAAGCTTACAAATAGATTTCAAAATAGAAATAATGGGAAATTTAGAATTAAAGCTAACTTTATTTAAAGATTTATTTTCATAGAACTCATTATTATTTAAAACCCATAATGATGTTACCGTTCTGATAGCTTCGTTTTTGAACAATCTTGAAACAACTCTCTCAGCGCCACCATGACTAAGATTGTTTATAAATATTATATTTTTCATATCCTCTTACCAACTTAACCAATTCCGTTCTCAAGAACAATTCCAACTTAGGAATATAAATACAAGAAACTGCAATTAGAAAAATAATAAAAATCACTTTTCCAATTAAATTATCCATAAAAGCAAATTTTGAAAAAACCGCATAACCGATTTCTTGATGCAGAAGGTATAGAGGATAAGTTCCAGCTGCTAAAGTTATTATTATATTTTCAATCATCCCTTTTGAAGTTTCAAAATTCAAAAACTTAATAAAAAATACAATAATTAACGTAAGGATAAGAATTGCATATAATGGGTTAATATTGAAATCATTATAATTAGCTAAAGTCTCACTTCTAATATAAGTTCGATACATTAAAAGAGTAAAGCTAGCAAAAGATAATAAGATGAAAATCTTTGATTTTTTATCATTACTATTTAAGATGCTAATACAAAGACCAAATAAAAAATAAGGGATCCAATTTAAAAGAAAAACACTTTCAAAAAAACCAAAGTCAAAATACCCCATTAATGAAAGAAATGAGCTGAACAACCAGAAATAAACTAACGCAGTGAATATCTTGCCTTTAAACAAAAAGAAACATAAAGATATCAAAACATAAAATGTAATTTCTATAGCTAAAGTCCAATAAACACCATCTATACTTTTTACATTGACAAAGCTCTGAAGCATTGAAAAATTAATTAATATTTGTTTACTTGTTAGTGTGCTGTCACTTAGGAAGTAAATGACTATTATTGATATGGACAAACAAATCCAATACGTCGGATAAAGCCTCATAACTCTAGCTTTAAAAAAACCCCACACATCCCTCGTACGTAGTGAGTTATATATTACAAATCCGCTTATTATAAAGAAAACATCGATTCCTAAATATCCATAAGAAAACATATAGTCATACGAAAAATCGCTATAAATCTCACCTAATTTAGGTCCATAAAAAAAATAGTGATAAAAAATCACCATAAAGCATGCACATATTCTCAAAAAATCAAGTGTTACATTTCTTTTCATCTGAGCCAAGGTAATCATCCTTATTTGATACTATTAACAACATTGCAAGAATAAACCATACATAAGGATTAGAAATCTTATAGAAGTTAAATGAAATTACTATTAAAAATATGGTCGAATCTATAGACACTTTGTAATGTATGAACAATACAGATATATATATAATAAAAATCAGTGTTCCAATTATACCTAAATAAACCAGAAGAGATGGAATGGTAGTCAATGGTATATCTATTATATCATTACCCACACCTGAACCAAATAATTGATAAATTAAATCTAAATCATAGAAAATAGTAAACATCAACATTCTCTCTCCTGTTGAGTTATCTGAATCTAAATTTAAAATCCTATAATTATAATAAGATATTATTTGATCCTGCATCAGGAAAAGAAAAATTGAAGACATGATGATTATAGATAAAATCTTTTTAAATGTAAGATTACTAATGTTGGTCAAAAATATATAACATATTGAAAAAACAATCCCTGATATCGAAAATGAAATAAAAATCGTGAATAGTACTAATGCTTCAATTTTGCTATTTAGAAAGCTGGACTTTTTTGATATCCACAGTAATGTAATCATAAATGCACAATAAGAACTAGGCTCACTAAATAAACCAGAAGGCCTAAAAACAGCAACACCACCGTGATCTTCAATTCTTTCGAACCCAGAAACTCGTTGAACTTCACCAGTAATCGGCTGTAAGAAATCTATTTTTTCGTTAAATAAATAATAAGCTAAAAGTTGTATTAAAAAAAATAGAGCATGAATTAGAAAAAGGTAATTAAGAACATTTAAAGAGGATTTTATTTTATCTTTAAGAGAAATAATTGATAAAAATATTATCACATTGATAACTAGACCAATAACAGAGTTAATATAAGGCTTATCAGACACTAATGCACCCAAAGAAGAAAGAGCGAAAATAAGCACTAATATTGAAATGAATCTAAGGTCAGCTTTAGTTAATACTGGATTACAAATAAAAAATAAAAATAATAAAATAGCCGCAGCTATTACAGGTCCAGGAGCTAATGATATACTATAAAAGTAATAACTTCTCAAAGTAAAAAACAAACACGCAAAGAAAAAAAACAGTTTAAATTTTTTATCAACTACATTAACTCTATTCATCATTGACTCTTAACAACTTCACAATCCTTAACCTATCTACTGAATTAAAAATTTAAATTAATAATCATTTTGTTTTTTTAACAACCTAAATGAATAATAAACAACAGAAACATTGTATAAAAAACCTAGTATTACAAAAACTAATATCACATCTCTTAAATCAATATTGATTAGAAAAACCAACAACAAAAAAACTAACTTTATAATCAAGAATATGTTTTCTATAGAGATTAACTTTCTTTGTTTAGCAGAGGAAATTAAATAGCAATATGCAGGGGAACTAAACAATCCAGAACTTACCCAGAAAATTATCATACCCATATAGTATGCCGTATCCTTCCATTCTTCTCCCCACACTAAATTAACAACGAATTCCGAACAGAGATTAAATATAATAACCAAAGCAATTGTTGGCACTAAGAGAATTAAAGAATATCGACTAACAAATAAAAACTTATCTTCTATTATAGATATTTTTTTTAGTAGGAGATTACGTAGAGGTGAAAAGATTAGAGTCATTGGCGCTAGAGTTAGAGAAAAAGCTAGCGAAAAATAAGCTAATGATTCATATCCATATTTTAAAGGAAGCAGTACCATAGGGACTTGTTGAGATATCGAGTTTAATAAACTTGCAACTGTACCATATATAAAGTACTCTTTTTTACTTAAGACAAAACTCTTAATTTTTGTTTTTTCATAATTATCAGTCTTTTCTTTTCTTCTTCTAAAAGTTGATGCAATAATTTCAGATAATATTCTGATTATTACCATTGGATACATTGCTTTAGGGATGGAATTAATAATACATTGCCCTGTCAACATGAGAAAAGGCCTGATGACAGCAGTTATACCATACTTTGACGTCTTATCTTCTTTTATTAGAGCTGACCCAAACAATATGAACTTAGCATTAAAATAGGCTAAAATGACACCAGCCAAAGTCAAGAGTATCAACTCTTTATCATGATAAACGAGACTTGTGAACGCAATAAAAAATAAGAGTAAAAATAGTAGTAATGTAGAGTACCTATTAATATGGTAAAATGTTTTTGATATATTTTCTTTAGCTTCTAATAAAATAACACTGTCAGATTTAAGGTAAAATAGAACTGAGATCGCGAGTGACAAACTATTTACATAACTATACTTACCGAACTCTTCCGCTCCAAATAACTTAGATCCATATGAAATCGCAATGAAGTTTACAATCTGAGCTAAGGCCAGAGCACCAGACATCCCAACAAGCTTTTTTAACACTTTTCATTCTCAATAAATAATACTAAGCTTTCAGCTAGCAATTCTTCTAAAACAGTATTGTTCTTATTCTCTAACCATTGATTTTCTATTTTTTCATAATAATACTGAGCATTGATTTGTGTATAAGGACCAAAGTGTGCGCATTGGAACTCAATACACTTGTATCCCTCTTTTGTCTTAATTATATCAATTGAAACATAAGGAGTTGCGAGTTTAGTTCTAAACTCCAAAGCAAAATTCAAAAGTTCTTCTTCTGGTTTTACAAATTCAAATTTCCCACTACCACTTGCTCTAAAGTCGTTCGTCCTTGTATTTCTTTTTAATACAAAGCATTTTTTGTTAAATACAAGAACTTTATAATCACATGTTAATTCATCAACAAAGTTTTGAAGAACATATGGTTCCTTTACTTTATAGTATTCCAGAGCTAATTCATTAATGTTTGTTCTTTTTAATTTTGATTTTAAAAATGCTCGTAAGTAATAGGCAACTCTTTTTATTCCGACTCTTGATAATATAGACTTACGAATAAAACTATTTAGCTCTTCCGTTTTACTAACTAGTGTTACCCCTCCACTTCCGGCTCCATTGACAAGCTTAAGCACTTTTCTTTCGCTTATATTTCTAGGTTCAATGTAGTAACTCTGCTCAATAAAAGGAAGATCTTTTTGCTTTGCGTAAAGGCCCTGATAGCCTTTATTTTCATGGCACTTAATTAAATCTCTATCAGGTATAACTGCGTTATTAAATACGGGTAATGAAAGGACGTCATCTAAATACTTTTTCACATCAAGGTTTTGATGACTTCCACAGACATATAAAGAACTATCACTATTATTTATCTCAAACTGTAAAGACTCAAAATCCAATAGATCCACATCATAGCCAAAGCTCTTAATGTGGTTGACAAACAACTCTAGATCAATCGATTTAAAAGTTGGTATTCTTTGCCCAAAATATTCTTTATGATGTAATACTTTAATTTTCATTTTAAAAATTTGACTCATTTGGTTATTTTTGAAGAACTTCTTGTTTGCTCTCTTTATTAAATATACTTTTTATTACTGCTGTAACTTTCCATATATGACTAATAAGCCAAAAGTAAACTAAGAATAAAACAATGAATGCAAAAAACATCACAGACTCTTTCATTCCAACAAAATCAGCCCACAAACCGATAGCGGCACAAATTGATGCCATCGAACAGATGAAAATTAACGTTGCACCTGGAGAAAGCCCAATACGCTGACAAATATGGTGTAGATGTTCTCTGTCTGGTTGGAATGGTGACTGACCTTTACGAATACGACGGATCATAATGGTTGCCATGTCCATCAACGGTAAAGCTATTAACCACAGTGCTGTGACTGGCTTGAAGGCTACCGCTCCTGGTTCTTGCGTGCCGCGAATCAGCATCCAGACCACTGTAAAGCCGATAAACATACTGCCAGCATCACCCATAAAGATTTTAAAGCGACGACCAAGTGGGAAACCTAAGTTCATGAAGATGTAAGGAAGCATCGCAGTCACGATCATTAAACAGATCGTGGCTAAATATTCGTTTCCGTTGTAGGCAAACACAATACCTAATGCTGTAAAGGTGACCGAGGCTAACCCGCCCAGCAAGCCGTCTATGCCATCAACCATATTAAATGCGTTAATTGCGCCTATTACCGCAATAACGGTGATCACTGCGCCAGCGACTTCATTAAGGGCAATGGTTTCGCTCCCCATTAAGTAGCCTAAATCGTGTAAGCTGTGGCCTCCGATGTAAATCATCGCAAGGGATATTCCGGCTTGGATAATAAGACGAATTTTGAAACTTACATCGTAGTAGTCATCTAATGCGCCGAGCACTATAAGCACAGCCGAACAAGATAAGTAGAGTGATAGGTTGTCATTCATTGGTAGGAACAGAAGGAACCCGACCAGTATAGTAGAGAAAATGGAGATGCCTCCTACAAGGGGTACTACTCCTTGGTGGAGCTTTCTTGCATTGGGTTTATCTACTAGACCTACGCGCTTAGCAACTTTGCGCATAACAAAAAGTAGAACGAACGACAAAATAAATACAAATAAATATGCATTATTCATGGTAGCCAACTGTGTTATTAAATAAGTTTGAGGTAAATCTATAACGCATCCGACTGATTCCCTTTACGGATTCCATTGCATCACAGGTCCGATACTGCTGATTCTTGCTTCGCTCGTATCTAGACACGCCGAACTCTAAGAATGAGCAGGTGATTTTTTGGCGTGACAAAACCACATTAGCCAACGTGGGTTGTAACGCATTGCAAACGCTAATTTCTAATATTGAATATGTAAGTAACTGAGTTCCACCGACACTAGCTCGTGACGGTCATCGGTTCTCAGCCTTTATAGGCAGGCCAAATACAAAGCTGAATACACTAACTAACGGTTTGGGCCGGTAGTTATGTACTTCTATAAACCTAGTATTTGGTTTTGATAGGTATGAGAAATGGAGATTTAAATTGTAACCTATGCCTAACCAACATTTGCTCGCCACTTTGTTAGCTTTGAGCGTCCCTCTGACAAAAGGGAATTACATAAATTTGTAATAGTTCTCGTTTTTTATAAATCAATCTTGCCAGAAATGCACTTAGGTGCTTATTATTATTAAAAATTATCTTGCTTGGTCTCTCTTCTGTTAGGAAAGAGACTAACAGATGATTTGGGCACGCTACCGCCCCTAGGTCTGGCTCCTAGAAGCAAGTTTTATACGTAGTGTTTAATGGTTGCGTTTCCAAACAGGAGACGAATTGTATAGTAAACACGTTGCAACTAAAAGTAGAACGTGTAAAAAGCTTGCAAAAAAATGTCTTTTTTCTGACACTTAACTCGCCATAAACGTGACGCTTTTTTTGTTGGCTTACTAATTATTAAACTCCTTCCGGCATAGCTGATGTTTGTATAGCTAGCGCGTTAATCTCAGAAGTCTAAGTGAAAATAGTTGCAATAATATGAATTGCATCACAACAGGTTGCAATGCTACACAGTCAAATTTATGACGAATATCTAAGTCTCTCTAAACTTTCGGTTTTGCTGTTTTCTTACTCTCATTATCCTTGCCTACAATACGCTCACTTATTCACCACTTTCTGCTTACCTTGTTCATTGCGCGATTGACTGAGCCGTCTTTACGTCGCGAGGTGTCGCTATATATGAAAGCAAATACTCGTAAGCGTGGGTTAACAAAGGAAAAGACGTCGTTTCGTTATGAAAGTACTGCACCACGGTGGGAAAAATACGGTTACTGGCTCTTGTCACGAGCTCGTATTACAAAATGGAAGTGTGCTGATCGACTGTGGTTTGCTACAAGGTCAAGATAATGCTCAGCAGGAGAGTTTGAATATCGACTTTTCTATCTCTGATCTCAAAGCGGTTGTTCTAACCCATTCTCATATCGATCATATTGGTCGGCTACCTTGGCTATTGGCTGCAGGTTATAAGGGGCCTATCTACTGTACGGAAGCCACCGCTGAGCTCGTACCGCTTATGTTAGAAGATGGATTAAAGCTCCAGTTAGGCATGAGGCGCCATCAAAGGGACAGCTTGCTCGATTTTATTCGAACGCTTATTCGCCCTTGCTCTTACTCCCAATGGATAGAGATAGAAGAACATACCTATCTTCGCTTTCAACCAGCAGGACACATTTTAGGGTCTGCATATGTTGAGTTTCATTTATCAAACAATGAAGTTGTTGTGTTCTCAGGGGATTTGGGACCTCGTAACACGCCTCTCCTACCTGACCCGGTATCGCCTGAAAAAGCTGACTATTTGTTTATCGAGTCAACATACGGCAATAAAGTTCACGAAGATGTTGAGTCTCGCAGTAGGCGATTGCTTTCTATTATTGAGCATGCACTTCAGGATGGTGGCGTAATTGTTATACCTGCTTTTAGCGTCGGGAGAACTCAAGAGTTACTGTTTGATATAGAACAGCTTATTCATGAGCACGCCTTGCAAGATTCTCTGCCTATTATTCTCGATTCTCCTTTGGCTAAAAAGGTAACTACTACCTATCGGCAATTTAAAAAGCTTTGGGGAGCTGAAGCGAAAGAGCGGCTCGAGCATCACCGACACCCTCTTGCGTTTGATCAATGTATTACCGTCGAAAGCCACACTGACCATTTAAAGCTCGTCAATCGACTCGCGAGCACGACAGAAGCTGCTATTGTGGTTGCGGCCTCTGGTATGTGTGAAGGTGGACGTGTCGTCAATTATTTAGAAGCATTGCTGCCAGATAAAAGAAATGATGTGCTATTTGCAGGCTATCAAGCAGAAGGGACGTTAGGTCGGCGAATTCAGGATGGAGAAGAGAACATACTGATTGACGGAAGGCGCGTTAGAGTGGAGGCTCAAGTACATACCATGTCAGGTTACTCTGCACATGCGGATAGGGACGATTTAATACAGTTTGTTTCTGGTATTCCTACTCCTCCGAAAGAAGTTCACCTTATTCATGGTGAACAAGCGTCGAAAAGATCGCTTTATCAACAACTGATAACCCTCGGATATAACTGCGTTATATAGTGAAATGAACAATCATTTAATTTCGAGGCAATATAATATATCGCAAACATAGTTTTTCGAATTCATTGATATAATTTCGTTAAGATTCAAAAACAAGTCATAGACAAGGACTCAGGTTCAAGAAAATTAACAAAGTTATGAGCATGTTCTGGATTAAGGGATATAATTTCTATACGAAATAAATTATAATCGCCGACTTGTAAGCAATTGGCTAGTCGATAACAACTTATTCCATTCCTATGACAGACAGTATGAGCGACACGCTTCAAGAACGAGAAGCTTCTGAATTAACTAAGCATAATTCTATCAGCATAACATCAGCATTGGACGAGTTATCCGCAAGTGAATCAAATGCTTGCCTTTATATCTACTGTCCAAAAGAAGACGAAGCAAAAATTGCTCAAGTGCTTAAGAGGCATCCTGAGATTAACGCTCAGGTTAATAACTATGCTCTTAGAGACTTCAAGAGCAAAACGCTTTGCCACTTCAAAAGCTCGCATCTAGATCCTGAACAGCAAGCATTTCTTGTCGCGGCGACAGAGCTAGGTGCTTGGGTTGAGCCATTGGTGAGCTATTTTGACCGTTCACTCGGATATACTGAAACTGAGCTTTTGCACAGCGGCTACTTCTTACACCAAAAAGCTTTTTCTATCCTTTCTAATCGCAAGAACAGCTGGCAAAAACGCTTCATCGATCTGTTGTTTGTTTTCATGCTGTCATGGGTTGCTATTCCAGTAGGGCTTATTACGGCACTACTCATTAAGCTTGAATCGCCAGGTCCGGTATTCTTTAAACAGCGTCGTACCGGCCAGTATAATGAAGAGTTTGAAGTGATTAAGTTTCGCTCGATGCGGAACGATGCAGAAAAGAACGGAGCCCAATGGGCAACAAAAAATGACGCCCGCGTAACGAAAGTCGGCTGTTTTATTCGTAAAACTCGCATTGATGAGCTCCCTCAGTTAATCAACGTACTAAAGGGAGAGATGTCGATGGTTGGCCCTCGCCCAGAACGTGAAGTGTTCATCTCTGAGTTGGAAAAAGCCATTCCTTACTATCGCTTTCGTCACGCCGTTAAACCTGGGGTCACTGGCCTAGCTCAAGTAAAATATCCTTACGGCGCATCGGTAGAAGACGCTATTTGGAAGCATAAATACGATGTCTACTATATCAAACACCAAAACTGGATGATGGAAGTGAAGATTCTTTTCCTTACAGTCAAAACGGTGTTATTTGGGATGGGTCGCTAAAACACGGCGAAGTTAATCGAACGGATCACAGGTATAAAAAAGAGCAGCGCCTTACGGTCGCTGCTCTTTTTGTGTGTATATTCTGTAAGCTCTATCGAGGATTAAGGAAACTAAGATTTGCGCTTAGTTCGGTGTTTCATCGTACCTTTAACGGCGTAGACAGAAAATGTAAATAGGCTTCTTGGCAAGCTCAAGCCTACTACGTCTCTGTAGAACTTCCATTGATATGACAAAACGCTAAATTTGTTAGCTGTCATACCACTATCCATCCGATACTTTGCTAATGGCTTAGGTAGACAGTACGCTTTAGGAGTATCTTTCAGTATATCTAACCACAATCCCATATCCTGACGTTTACGAATAAGAGGCATATAGCGCTTACCGAGTGCCTGTGCATCATAAACGGCGGTCAGGCACCCGATAACATTACTATACATAAGTTTTTTATACGTTGTATATTCGGGAGCAGTTACAACACTCAGCTCTTCTTCACTAGTAAAACGGCTGTAGTGAGTGTATGTGAGTGGGTAGTTATTCTCCAGCATGAATGGAATTTGCTCTGCGAGTTTGTCTTCTGTCCAAAGGTCGTCAGAATCCAAAAAAGCAATAAATCGCCCTCTTGCTTTTTTTATAGCAAAATTCCGGCTCGCTCCTGCACCTAGGTTTTTATTATTTCTAAAAGTAACAATTCTTGAGTCTTTTTCGGCTAGTGATCTTAGCAACTCCCAACTACCATCAGTAGACATATCATCGGTAACAACCCATTCCCAATTTGAATAAGTTTGAGAAACTATCGACTTATAAGTGTCCTCTAAAAACTCTACTGAGTTATAAAGTGGTGTTATTATAGAAACGAGATTATCCATAGTAGTTACTTCTGGCTTACTGTGTTAGGTATATTAAATGTTCGTTCAAATTTCTGATAAGAAGCCGCTGCAAAAAATAACAGTATTGGCATGTAGATTATGTTGTAAAATGTATCGTATACGACACCTGAAATAATAAGTAACACTGTCCCTAACAATAGAGTAAAAGAATAGATATTTCTATGAATAAAGTGCAAAGAAAAAAGCCAAATAACAAATATGAAATGGAATAACAAACCAACTGCACCCCATTGTGAAAACCAAAAGATATAAACATTATCACCCACATTGGCTAAAGACTTATTTGCTCCCATAGAGAATAAGTAATTTTCCTGCATAATATCGATCAATAATTGGAAGTGCTCCATTCGTTTATATACAGATGGTATCGCTTGAATATCGCCAGATATTATATGTTGAATCAATTGGTTAAAGTAGGGATTACTCGTCAAGTAATATAGAATAAAACCGCTAATGGAGAACGCTAGCCCTACAACTATTGCCTTGTAAATTATAGGGTAATAAAACAAAACCACTAGTGCATATAGCATCAAGACAATTAAGGTAACCCCCCTAGAAGTTGTCGCAACTAACATCATTAGGTGCAAAAGTGCAATCACAGATATCATGATATGATTACGTTTCTTTACATACAGGGATACGAAATAAAAATATACTAAAGACAAACAGATTGCCAAAGTATTTGGGTTTCCAGATAACCCAGTGACCCTACCTAAACCACCACTTACTTTCTCGGCTGAATATAAGATACTTACCACCGAACTCTTCATTAATCCCGGAAATATAATTTGTAAAATAATAAAGGAAGCCTGTATACACAGATAGAGTATCAATATCTTATTTAATTTTGATTGTGGGGTAGGTTCATTGGAATAAAAAACAGAAAAAACAAAGAAGTAAAGAATTGGCCTGAAAAACTCAAAGAGATCTCGAGAAACAAGAGATCGCCCTTCTATTAGGCCTGTATAAAAAGAAGCAAACATTACTGTAAAAACGAGGAACAAGTATGCTGCGTGACGTGCTTTTACTTCGCCTTTTCCAAAAAAAAAGACCACTATAAATGACAGCATAATTAGTAGGTCGAATATTCTATTCAAGGCATCTACAGAAGAGTTTAATCGAAATAGAATTAATAATAATAGTGTTGACACTTGTTATTTTGCCTTAATAACCAGTCGTTTGAACTTATCACAAAGGTAATAAACTGAAAAATCCGAAAATAGTGCAAAAATACCTTTTTCAAAGATGTATTGCATAGCACTTACAAACGGCAATTTTACAATATATATAAATCTTGGGATTTTGTACGCGCTCTTCTTATGCCTATCTAAAATAGAGTTGTACTCTTCAAGAACATCTATTCTTGTCAAAATTCTGTCATTTGACCTTGTCTTAACACTAGTAAGAGATGTTGATGACTCAACAACAGTATAGAAATTTTCATTGAGTAACTTATATTTTTGGCAAAAAACTCCGGCTGTAAGAGAAAAAATCACGTCGTTAGACACCAATGTCTCTGAAAATCTAATATTATTAGTTCTTAAAAAACTGGTTCTGTAAATCTTAGACCATGGTACATGAAACCAATATAAAATATCATCGATACCTAACTTGGCTTTTTTATAAAGATAGCTATAGGCGATAGTTCTGTTACTCGAGTTACCATCGATCTTTACTGAGGAGGGACAGCTAAATAAAATATCGTAAATATGATACTGTTGAAGCTGATCGATAATTTTCTTTAATTCGATGACATTTACTTTATCATCTGCATCTATGAACGTAACCCAATCAGATTTAACGTTTTTAAGACCAATATTTCTACAGGTACCAGCACTATTTTCTCCTTCATTTGATAAGAAATTTACCATGCTGTACTTGAGCTTTAAAGCTTTTAAACTGGATTGATCATTACTTGAGTCATCAATTACGATTGAACTGACTCCATCAACTGAAGTCAAATCCAATAAAAGATTATCCAATGATTCGAGTGAGTTATAATGAGGTATGATTGCAGTCAACAAACTCATAGCTTAAAGATGCCTCTAAATTTATTATAATAAACTGAGATCAAATTAGACTTATTTTTGTAGTAATTTTCCCATTCAACCGCAGTGTCCATTAATTCTTTACGACCCGTCATATAATATAATGCTTTAAGCTGATTTACGTGTATAAATTGATAGTGGACCGTACAAGGTCGAATGCGTTCCTCATATTCAATATGATTTAAATCATAAGTGGTCCACTTTCCTGTATCATATTTTTCTAGAATATTAGAGAGAGAGTCCAAACACTCGTCTAATACTTTGTATGCTTGCTTATCATTAGTAAAATAAGCAAAATCTATTATGCCAAAAATAGAAAACATGAAACCATTTAGCACTTTCGGGGGCTTAATACTTGGATATTCTAGATAAAATCGCCCCTCCGGCAACATACAACTGATGTCTGACTCGCTATCTATCATAGTATCAAACGCACGCTTAGCACTATTAAGATACTTTTCTTTTCCTGTTAAATCATATGCCCTCAGTAAAACAGAGATCGCTCGTGATTGAGCCATCGCTGATTTCCAAGGAGACTTTACATGGAATTTATCAACGTTAGTATAAGCGAGCCAGAATCCTTCCTCTGTTTGATTCTCCACAAACCAATCTGAAATATTGATAAATCTATCTTTAGCTGATTCATCTTGTTCATCCCAATACTGATGTAGATATGCCAGTGCCATTTGACCAATAGCTATGGGAAAGTAATGCATTGAATTTCCTGAACTGGAATCCACATAATGAGGAATTACAGGGATGCCTTTATTGTCAAAGTGGAATCGTTGACTTCTATGGGCCAACATATCGTCGATATTATACTTGAGGAAGTAATACTTTTTCAGTTCCTTATTGAATTTCACATAATCATATATAAGAGGATTAAAAATATCGTTATATAGCTTCTTAATATAAAAAAAGATCTTGTTCATTACATACAACTCTTATTATTTAACATCACTTTTAACGCCTCTTTAATTGTGGAAACCTTCAAGCTCATTAATAATTTCACTAAAACCTTAACCAGAATGATTTTTGAATTATACTTAGGATAGTTTCTAACCATCAAAATGTTTTCAAAAATCTTCTGTTTCCATCGAAAGGAATTTATTTCATAGCTAGATTCAAGTCTTGACAGTGAGTGTTCAATATTACCAATTTGATTTATTGTTATTTCACGACTTTCATTTAAACGATAAAAAAGAGAGAAATCAACCCCATAAAAACTAAACCTTGAATCAAATACACATCCATACTTCTTCTTCAAAATATCAACAGCTTCTCTATTAATGGTTAACCCACTGTTTATTGATTTCACTCCTGAGATATACTCGTCATTATCAATAATGCTATTATCATTAATTTTTATCGGATAAACCTTTTCACCGTTGTAGGTTACAGTAGGAGCAATTACATAAGGGCCAGTGACATTTTTATGTTCAAAGAAGGTCCAGTCACTTATATCAGTATCATCATCAAAAATTGTTACGCTCTCATAACCTTTATACCTATTGTGAATTATTTCATTATAGATACAACTTAAACTCTCATTAATATCCGATAAAATAACATCAACCCCCTCTAACTGTACATTAGTCAGATCGGACTCATTAACCCAGACAACTGTTTTGTATTCCTTACAAGTAAGCACTCCCAGCTGTCTAAGGCT
The DNA here is from genome assembly GCF_033337975.1 of Vibrio sp. Vb2880. Classification (NCBI taxonomy): domain Bacteria; kingdom Pseudomonadati; phylum Pseudomonadota; class Gammaproteobacteria; order Vibrionales; family Vibrionaceae; genus Vibrio; species Vibrio sp. Vb2880. The sequence goes on along the minus strand of NZ_JAWORT010000006.1, from coordinate 117,676 downwards.
GTTGATTGTGGGGATCGAATGTGGATCCTTATTATGGGTAACAATTAAGATGAGTTTATATGTATTCATATTTGTTTTAAATCAGATTAAAGTGCTTTTTAGTTTCACACAGGAATGAACGCACGCTGTCAAAAGATTTTCTGTGTTCTTGCTCAATATGCTCTAAGACTTTATGCATAGTTTTACTTGCCCATTCTAACTCTGAATCATCAAAGCCATAAGCCAAGCCATATCGATCAGTTTCATTTGGGTACCATTGCTCCTTTGTCATGTTATTATTTGGAACGACTACAGATTCACAACCACACAATACAGCAAATAGAGAGTAAGCGGTGTAATCATCATAGGATACAAACCTTTTACTTTTCTTTAAGATTTCTGCGACTTCATGATGTGACATACCATCTATAGGAACTGAGTTAGCTTTATGAACTTTATTTTTTTTAGACCCCTTTCTGACAATATGACTCTCAATCGTACGCTCCTCAACCCCTTTTGTATTGTAAATATCTAAGGGATAATAGATTACTTTAAGTTCATGACTTGATGTCGTTGAGTAGCAATACTCGAAGTCTTTAATCCCGGAGTTAAACTTAAAGTAAAGCTCTCCAGCACCAAACTGAAATTCACGATGAAAATGACCAGGTTGATGTAGAAACCATCTGACAACATTTTTTGCATTAAGAGGATTACCAAAAGTAAACTCGGGGTATAAAACTACAGCATTACTTTCTTTGACTTGTGATGCCATACAAACAGGAGTATGCCAGGCTGGATGAACCTTAATCTTTCTAAACCTTTTGATGGTTACCGATAGGGCCTTTTTAACACTTGATACAAACTCTTTCTTGCTATTGAACTTAATCCTTTCTGCCTTCCTAGGTACCAAGTATGCATCGTGTCCTTCAACTTGATTTATCAGATGACACAGGCGGTGCAACACTACACTACCACCACTATTGCAATCGTAATCAGGTGCATATATAAAAACTTTCAATTACTACCTCTCAAATTCAACCTAACATGCACTTTTCTTGACATAAGATACTGGACTGTTAATAACAGAATTACACATATCACACCTTGAATGGTAAGAATAGAAAACTGCAGAAAACGCTTTTCTGGAAAAGAAATAAGCTCACTGAAAATATAAAAATATAAAACAGAAATAGAAATCGAGGGTATTAGAGTATGGGTAAAAAACTTATATCCATTCGAAAAGTACTTTACAAAATTGTAACCACTCCATATGAAAAACAATGTTGAACATGTCACAGCATAAAAAACAGCCATACCATTGGCCAAGTACAATGTTGCTATTATAACGTTAGAAGGTATAACTAGAAAACTATAAGCCGCATATACCTTTGTATGCATTCCTAGCTGGCCAGTACTGTATCTAAACAGAAAGCAAAAATTAGACAATACCGTAAAGGTTGATCCAACAAAAATCCAAGGTAAATATTGAAAAGATTTTTCAGATAAGAAAACATCCCCACTCCAAATATATAGCAACCTCTCTCCATGAAAGAAGATAAAAGAAGCTAACGATATGGAAATTACAGATATAACTTGAAAAAACTTATAAAAAAGACTTCCGTATTCATCATATTTTTCTTCATTTATCAACCTAGTGAGCCTCGGCTGAAGTAATTGGCTTACTGGCTCACTTAATACCGTCAAAAGAGCTGTTACAGAAAAAGCAACACTATAAAATGTATATTCTTTCAACTCCATTGTCGCTGTTAATACTAGCTTGTCAGATTGATTTACAGCGATCCACAATACAGATAAAAAAGAAAGTTGAACGGCGAAATATAGGACTTCTTTTAAACTATTACTCGGTTCATTTTCTTCAGTAGATTCAGGTAACGTCTCAATTACTTTACGCTTATAAATTTCCCCAAAATAGACAAATAGTACGCTAGCCACACTCACTGCTACTATCTGAACGATAAAGTACGAGCTAATATCATTACTAACATTTTTTATAATCAACAATGCAAACGGCTGAGATAATGTTATATATACAAAGTTTATTGCAGATATTAGCTTGTGTTTTTCGCTTGATAGAAGAATGCTTTTAAAAGGGCCTTGAATGTACTTAATAGCGAAAACACAAAACATGGATGACAAACAAAAAACCACACTGCTTTCATCCAAACCAGTTTTCAGCCATTCTGTTCCATATAGGTTAGCTATCACTATCCCTATAACAGATACAGAAATTGATATTACAATAAAGAATCGAATAATTTTATTAAATAACTTAACGAATTCCTGGTATTTGTGCTTACTGGTTCTAGACGTAATCGACTGTCGGGTTAATACTCCACTAACTCCAACATCTAAAATATTAAGACAGGCTTGTATCACTGTAAATAGGCCTACTAAACCGTAGGCCTCGTATCCGACTTCATCTATAACGAAAGGTATTAGTAGAACAGCAATAAGCGCACTATATACTTTTGATAGGTACACAGCACCTATAGTTGTAAAATTCATTTCAGTAGAAGCTTTTTATTGTTTCAATTACCATATCTATTTCTTCATCTTTCATGTTATAGAAAATTGGCAATCTCAGTAATCGCTCACTCTCTCTTGTCGTATATAGATCATCGCCAGAAAATCTTGAGAATTTTTTCCCAGCAACTGAGCTGTGTAATGGAATGTAATGGAACACAGATATAATTCCATTTGCCTTCATATGTTCAATTAATTTTGTTCTCTCGTTAATATCTTTTAGTTTTATATAGAACATATGCGCATTATGAATACAACAAGAAGGTACATATGGAAGTTCAATTAAGCCATTTTTTTTAAGTTCGCTTAACGAATCGTAATACGTTTTCCATATTGTTAGCCTTCTTTCATTGATCGCTTCAAAGTAGTCTAGCTGTGCACGCAGATAAGCTGCTTGGATCTCTGAAGGGAGGAAACTACTACCAAGATCGACCCAACTATATTTATCAACCATGCCTCTAAAAAATTGACTACGATTCGTCCCTTTTTCTCGTATAATCTCCGCTCTTTCTTTGAAGCGTTCATCATTAATAACTAAGAGGCCGCCCTCACCACCACTAGAATAATTTTTTGTTTCATGAAAACTAAATGCACCTAAATGACCAATTGTTCCTAAAGGTTTGTTTTTGTAGAAAGAGTTAACTCCTTGCGCGGCATCTTCAATGACAAAAAGATTATATTTTTCTGCTAGCTCCATAATTGTGTCCATTTCACAAGCTACACCTGCATAATGAACTGGTACTATAGCCTTTGTTTTACTCGTAATTGCCGCTTCGATCAGGTTCTCATCTATATTCATAGTGTCCGGACGAATATCAACAAAAACAATTTTGGCTCCTCTAAGAACGAATGGATTAGCACTACTAACAAATGTATAGCTTGGAACAATAACCTCATCACCCTCTTTAATATTTACTAGCAATGCGGCCAACTCTAAAGCATGAGTGCAAGAAGGAGTAAAAAGAGTTTTTTTTGCTGAAAGCTTTTTTTCAAACCATTTCTGACAATCTAGCCCAAAGTAACCATCTCCACATAATTTTTGGCTTTTCATGGCCTGGTCAATATAATGTAACTCTTTTCCAGTAATAGGCGGTTTGTTAAATGGTATCATTTCTTTCTTCTTCCAAAAACTTTTTCTCTAATTCGATAAGATTCCGACTTCTTGCTTTCAACCTTTTTGCGGGATTGCCCAAGTAAATAGACCATTCTTCGGTAGATTTTCTAACTAAGCTCTTTGCACCAACCGAAGTTCCCTCAGAAAGCCTGACACCCGGTAGAACAACAGAGCCAGCTCCAACAATTGAATGCTTACCAATACTTGTTTTCTTTTTAATTTCTTTACGATATATACTTGGCACTGTTGGATTGGTCATCGTTTCACCAGAGTAGTCATCCGATTGACTAAAAACCTGGACAAAATAAGCCAAGCCGGAAAAGTCATCTAGTTCAACACCAGGTTCCCCTCCAGCAACAAGACAGTGAGGTGCAATGTGCACATTTCTTCCCATTGTAATCTTTCCAGATAAGACACAAAAATCATCAACTCTAGAAAAGTCACCTATTTCAATTAACTCTGGGTTATATATAGAAGCTTTGTCACTGATCTTTACATTCTTTCCAATCTTTTTAAAACCCAACTTATTGAGTTGCTCTTCGTTTAAGTATGCCATTACATTATCCTTTTTGAATTACATATCTTTACTTGTATAGTTTCTTGTACTCATCTAAATTCAATCCCACAGTATCCTTACTGGATAATATAGGAGCGGATGAAATGGGCCAATCTATATCTAATGTTTCATCATCCCAAGCGATTGTAACCTCAGATTTAGGGTTGTAATAATCCGTACACTTATATACAAACTCAGCCACATCACTCGTCACATAAAAGCCATGAGCAAAGCCTTCTGGAATCCACAGTTGGCACTTGTTTGCTTCAGAGAGGTATACTCCAACCCACTCACCAAATGTATCAGAACCTCTTCTCAGATCCACGGCGACATCAAACACTTCACCAGAGATTACTCGAACAAGCTTGCCTTGTGTGTTTTCGGTTTGAAGATGCAAACCTCTTAATATCCCTTTCTTGGACTTAGAATGATTGTCTTGTACAAACTCTGTTTTTTGATGTGTGACTTCTTTTTCAAACTTCTCTTGTTGCCAAGTTTCCATAAAAAAGCCGCGTTCATCACCAAAAACTTCAGGCTCAATAATTTTCACATCAGGTATGGATGTCTTAATGACTTTCATTTTTTGTAGTCTTTTAAGTTTGTTAACGCTGAACGCCAATCACTAACTTTAATGCTAAAGTCCTTAAAAATTCTACCGCAATCAAGCATAGAATTAAGGGGCCGCTTAGCTGGCGTAGGGTATTGTGCAGTTGTAATATTCGAAACATGAGGCAAGGCTGTAATTAATTGCTCCTGATATGCTCTTGCAAATATTTCATTAGCAAAGTCATACCAACTCACATGAGGCTCACCTGAGAAATGATATATGCCGCTCATTTCTTCATTAAACTCATCACTCTTACTCATCAGTTTTATCAACGCATCTGCAATATCACCTGCATAAGTAGGCCCGCCATATTGGTCACCGACAATATTCAAGTCATTACGAATTGTGGTTAACTCCAACATTGTTCTGACAAAGTTTCTGCCGTATTCACTAAACACCCATGCTGTTCGCAATATTATATATTTTTTACAATACGCTCTTACAGCTTCCTCACCTGCCAATTTACTTTTCCCATAAATTGATTGAGGATTTGGGGTATCACTCTCCAAATAAGGCGTTACTTTATCACCATCAAACACATAATCAGTCGAGATATGGAGTAATAGACTATTATATCGCTCTGAAGCAATAGCTAGATTCTTAGGACCATCAGCATTAATTTTGTAACAAAGATCGGCTTCCCTTTCCGCTTTATCTACAGCGGTATAAGCAGCAGTATTGAATATTACATTTGGTGAAACCTCTCGAACTGTTTCATCAACTAAACGAAAGTCGGAGATGTCAAGAAGCTCCTTATCGTACTCAAATACCTCTACTTCTTTTCTGTTTTTCAGCGCCCTTGACAAACATTGGCCAACCTGACCTTTCGCACCAACTATCATTACCCTCATTGCGAGCCCCTTTTACGCTCACCTTGAACCAAGCGACACAGATACTGCCCATACTCATTCTTCATCATCGGCTTGGCAAGCTCTAGCATCTTTTCATCCGACAACCAACCATTTCTCCAAGCTATTTCTTCCAAGCATGCAACCTTTAATCCCTGCACGTTCTCAATTGTTTGGACAAATGATGACGCTTCATGCAGACTTTCATGTGTACCTGTGTCAAGCCATGCAAAGCCACGTCCCAACAGCTCTACGTTTAAGCTACCGTCTTCTAGATACATCTGATTCAGAGAAGTTATCTCAAGTTCACCTCGCTCTGAAGGCTTTACTTTTTTAGCCCAATCTACAACTCTATTATCATAGAAATACAATCCAGTTACGGCGTAGTCTGATTTAGGCTCCTTTGGTTTTTCTTCGATGGACACAGCCTTGTGATTATCGTCAAATTCGACAACACCAAAACGCTCTGGATCTTTTACTCTGTAACCAAAGACCGTCGCTCCGTGTTTTCTTTCTGCCGCATTCTTTAACGTTGTAGAAAATGATTGACCATAGAAGATGTTGTCACCCAAAACCAAGCAGACGGAGTCATCACCAATGAAATCTTCCCCGATAATAAAGGCTTGGGCTAAGCCGTCGGGCGTCGGTTGCACTGCATACTCAATGTTGACACCGTAATCCGAACCGTCACCCAGCAAACGAACAAATCCAGCTTGATCTTCAGGTGTAGTAATGATGAGGATATCTTTGATTCCAGCTAACATCAACGTTGATACCGGGTAATAAACCATTGGCTTATCGTAAATAGGTAGCATTTGCTTAGAGGCTCCACGAGTCAAAGGGTAAAGCCTTGTACCAGAACCTCCTGCGAGAACGATGCCTTTCACATTTACTCTCCCTTTCCAAAACGAGCTAGCTTATAGTCGCCCGATAATACTCTTTGCCACCAATGCTGGTTATTCAGGTACCATTCCACTGTTTTCCTAATTCCGCTCTCAAAGCTTTCTTCAGGTCTCCACCCGAGCTCTCTTTCGATTTTCGATGCATCGATAGCATAACGAACATCGTGACCCGGCCGATCTTTCACATATGTAATTAAGTCCTGATATTTCGTAATACCTTTTGGTTTGTTTGGAGCTAATTCATCCAATAACTCACATATGCTCTTTACCACTTCGATATTTTTCTTTTCGTTGTGACCACCAATATTATAAGTTTCCCCAATTTTTCCTTCGATCACTACTGTGTAAAGAGCGCGAGCATGATCTTCAACAAACAACCAATCTCGAACCTGATTTCCATCACCGTATACTGGCAATGCCTTTCCATCGAGAGCATTTAGGATCATATGAGGTATTAATTTTTCCGGGAAATGGTAAGGTCCGTAATTGTTAGAACAGTTCGTTACAAGTATCGGTAAACCATAAGTTCTTCCCCAAGCTCTTACGAGATGATCTGAACCCGCTTTACTAGCAGAGTAAGGACTACTTGGCTTATAAGAAGTGTTTTCTGTAAATAAGTCACTTGTTCCCTCAAGATCACCATACACTTCATCAGTAGAGATATGGTGGAATCGAAAATTACTTTTTCTTTCTTCAGGAAGGCTGACCCAATATTCACGGGCCGCTTCTAACATGTTGAATGTCCCAACCAAGTTAGTTTGGATAAAATCACTTGGTCGATCTATAGAACGATCCACATGAGACTCAGCCGCGAGATGCATAATCGCATCAGGTTTTGTTTCCAATAAAACTTTCCGAACTAATTCAATGTCACAAATATTTACTTGTCTAAAATCATAGCGGTCTACATGTAAGTTCGACTCCGGAATTGACTCTTCATTCCCGGCATATGTTAAACAGTCTAAATTAACAACACTATCATTTGTGTTACCCAAAATAAATCTTACAACGGCACTACCAATAAAGCCCGAACCACCAGTAATCAATATTTTCATTATTGTTAACCTTTTAATTTTCTAATGTCGATAGTCTTAGCTTATGCTTTCACTAATTAAAATGTCTTCTAAACGAAAAATTTAATAGAATTATAGCTAAACCAAAAGAAGCCCCTAAGAAAGTTCCTATAATACATATTAATACACGTTTAGGCTTCGACTTAACTTCCGGTGTTACTGCAGGGTCGACAATTTTAAACACGAATTCTTCTTGTGCTTCTGCTAACATTAAACTTTTCGTTTGCTCTTCTATAAGCTTATAAAACGTACCTTGCATAGTTGCTAGCGATGTTTTATCTAATTGAGCATGTAAATATTGTAAGTTTTTCTTTGTATCAGAGATTGCCCTCTCTCTCATGTTTCGATTTATATCTTTAATTAACCAAGTAACCCAGTCCTTTGCGATGAAAGGTGAGTAATAGTTGACTGATATAGAGTAGAGGCCACTATCTTTATCTTGTTCAATATTAAATACCTCTTTCACGAACACTTCGTAAGCTTCTTGTAAGGTAGGCTTCCTTCCCCTTAGTCCTTTTGCCTCTCTAAGCCATTCACCTGTAACTTCAGAATATATGTCGGAATCAATGATAAGCCTGTCATCTTTCATATCCCAATTGTTTACAGCCATTAGTGGAACTAACAAATCATGTTGTGTAATAAAAGACTCAACAAACTGACGAGATTTAATTACCTGTACAGCTAACTCAGTCTGACTTTTTTCCGAACCACCTATATTGACACCAGCGAGAGCCGCTAAGCCTCCCAGTTGACTTGCCATATTTGCTAAGCCACCTGAACTTGGAGAATAAGAAGGTGCTAAAAGAGCATCAGCTTTGTAGATATCAGGTTGCTTGATTGCAAATATAATTGAAGCAATTGCAAATATGATTGTACTACTTATAAGAATCCATTTACCTTGCCAAATTACGTAAAGCAATTCTTTTAAGCTAACCTTGTCATCCAAAGCCTGTATTGATGGAATTTCCATCATGTTGGCATTATCTAAATCATTCATCGTTTTTCAATTCAAGACTGCTCCAAACTACGTTAATTACAATAATGATGTTGTTTTTGTTAAGATATTTTCTCATAAAACCAACACCCTACTTACCAGTGCGTGCTTCTTATTAACATTTACTTAATGGCATTAATCGCGACCCCTGTTTGATACAGTATTTGCGTCGCAGCAGTCCAAGTACTTAATGCATCACGGTAATCGGTGTCAATTGGCACAACAATAGTATCGCCAGCTTTTAACCCTTCTTTATTGTTTCCGAACCAATAACCTGATGAAGGCTTGTAAACAGAACCATCTGCACGCACTACAAAAATACGGTCTTCGTCCGCTTGTTTCTTAGCTCCACCCGCTTTGTTCAAGTAATCATCAACATCAAGTTTGTTGTCTAACAAGTAGGTAATTGGAACCTGAACTTCACCCATAATCGATACAGTATTGCGGAAGGTTGGGACAAAGAGGAAGTCTCCATCTTCTAGCATAAAATCAGCTGAACGCTCACCCTTTAAGATGCGATTTAACTGTACCACCATACGGCCAAGTGCTTTGCTGCGACTTGCTTCCTCAACAAATGCTAGTGTTTTTTCTGGGTCTGAAATTACAGAACCTATATTACTATCGGCTCGGAACGTCTTCTTCGCTGTTTCTTTTCGCATATCTGCGGCGTATTGGTTTAAAAGCTTCTGCTCTTGTAAACGCAATGCTTCACGCGTAAATATCGCTCCTTGGGGGTGAGCGAACTCTGTGAGACCACCCGCTCGATCCAATAGCTCACTTAAGGTTTCACCTTGGCGCACGGTATAGGTTCCAGGGAAACGAACTTCACCCTGTAAAGTGACTGTGCTTTGTAGCTTCACATTTGGCTTTTCTAGGATGTTCAAACGATCTCGGCCTACGATAATTGCATCGTCCGAAGCACTGCCTTGGATTGCTTTACGCAAATCAATACGCTCAACATCAATATACGCACGCTCATCCGCACTATTAATCGCGGTTCGTGCTAATTCTGCATTAATTGTGAATGCGTTGTAAGTCAAACCACCAGCTGCTTCAATAAGCGTTGATACCGTCATTCTTGGAGTAATCGGGTAGCGTCCTGGGTGCTTCACTTCACCAAAGACTTCAGCAATTTGAGGGGCTAGCCCCAAACGAGACTGTTGCTGAAGTTGTAACAACACAGGGGCAAGTAAAGTGCGACGAGTATTTTGCTTCAGCTTTTCAAAGTCTTCCTCTGTAATCTCTTTACCACGGAAAATGATTTTAGCTGGTTTCGCCTGCTCTGTGGTGCTCTGGTTGTTCAGCGTACCGTTTGCTGAATGCGAAACGGCAACAGAAGAGCTCATCACTTCTTGCTCTTTCTGTTGTTCGAGCTCAGCTTGCTCTTGCGCTTGCTCCAATGTTTTTGCTTTTGAAACAGCCTCTTGTGTTGCCAATGTATCCAAGTCTTCGTTATTAAAGCGGTTGAAAACCAATATACGATCCCGTGATTGTAACTGGAGGTTGTCTTGGCTACCTGGTGATAGAATCGCGTTGGCTAAGCTTAGTTGGAACACTTCAATATCACGTTGCGGATTAATCTCTCTTACCACAACGGCATAGTTAACATCAGCTGTTGAGTTAAAAGCTGAGTCAACAGATTTGAAAAGATCGGCAACACGAAGGCCATTGCGCCATTCCACATAGCCAGGATGACGAACATCCCCCTCTATCTGTACGTAACGAGTAAGCTCTTCGCTTTTTTTCAAGATCTTGATGGTATCGCCATTTTTAACTTTACTCTGTCGATCTTGCGTTTTATTGAAATCAAGCGTCAGAGCCTCACGAGCGCCATGTGAAGCGTAGCGTTTTATCTCCAATTGCTCGACATGGGCATTCGCAGTAAAACCACCAGCCATCTGAATAAGTTGCTGGTAAGTTTCACCTGCCTTGACTTCATAAATTGCAGGGCGGTTGATTTCGCCTTCTATAGACACTGTATCGTTAACAGAACCGATTAAAACAACATCATCCGGAAGTAAGCGCACATCATTACTTGCATCACCTTTTAGTAACAGATCATACATATCCAACTTACGAATGATTTTACCATCACGCTTTAACTGGATATCTCTCAGCGCTCCACTTTCACCAAAACCACCACTGTAATAGATGGCTTGTGATATTGTCGTTAATGCGCTAACCGTGTAGGCTCCCGGCTTATAAGCATCTCCCATGACAAACACTTGCATAGTACGTAGTTCACCTAATGAGATATCACTACGAACACCTATCATTTGTTCTTTTACACGTTGTGTTAGAGAGTCTCTAACATCGGAAAAGTGCATACCTGCAACATTTACCGGCCCAAGAGAAGGAAAGTTGATTGTACCTGCACGATTTACACGTAAGCGATGTGTTTCATTCTCCTTCCCAAACAACTGTACAATGATTTCATCGCCTGCTCCCACGGTATAATTGGCTGGTACAGGTACATCACTGATCGGAGCAAAGGTGCTTGGAGAACCAGCAAAAAGATCTAAACCAAAGCGTTTAATCTCTTCCTGCTCACCTTTTTTGAGCCATTGTTCTTCGATATTGGAAGATGCAGCGCCACTAGCTTCAGTTCTAGGTTGGATTACTTGAGGATTTTCGTAAGAAGACTTGTTTGAAGATGAACTAGAAGGAATGGAGAAACCATACTTACTCGCCAAGGCCTTTTGTTGGTCGGCGGGTAGATTTTGAAACATTTTCATTTGTTCTGGAGTGGGTGTTTGTGCCATTGAATAAGACGCAAACGTACTTGCCAATATAAAAGCGGCAATAGAGAAATATCCTTTAAACATGGTATGTCACTATAATAATTGAATAAAAGACCCTAGCCCCAAGTTTGAGCTCTAGGTATTTAAATTAGAATCGGTGCTGAAAACCCAGTGTAATCGAGTTAAGGCGAACTTGGTCTTCAGAGACGTTATCAACGAACTCAAATATCACCGCGCTTTGGTTATTTAAAGCGTAGTGCATACCTAACCCAAAACTAAATCCTTGTTCTTTGTGAGAACCTACATTTTGTAGATCAAGCTGAACGCTTGAATACCCAGCTAAACCGTAAAGTGCAACTCGCTCTGAAACCGGCATATTCAACTTAACAAAGCCGCTCAAAGCGCTATCAACGGCAAGACCACTGTCACGTTGAACTGATGTCCCGTAACGACCTTCTAAACCAATGTAGTCATTAAAGAAGTATCCTGCTTGAGCACTAAGAAGAAAGGGGCTTCCCTCTTTCACGGACTCAGAAGATGAGCTTTTCAGTTCTGCATTTGAGTAGCTCACTAGAGCGCCTGCGTAAAAATCGGCTGACGCTGAAAAAGAACTCAGGCTCAAGCCCAGTGCACCAAGTATTCCCAAACAATGCTGCTTTCTTATCACGTAAAAGTTCCTAGTACTGGTAATAATATTGACTGACAAGGCAAAGTTAAATTTTGCTATGCAGATCATTAAATACTGAAGAGCTGGCACGCTACCGCCCTGAGGCATGGAGCGTAAGCCACTGTATCGCTTTCTATATGGTCTAAGTAAAAACGACCTATTGACATCAAACCTCTAGTGCTGAAGGAAATAGGCCGACAAATTATGCACTCTTGATAGTTTATCAGCAAGCAAGGGAGCAAGATAACCGCACAATGTCACGCTGGTGTTAGAAATGAGATCGAAAGCCATGGCAAAATAAGAAACTATTTACATGCTAAGGCTTTTTTATCTAGAATATAATTTGGAGCATTTTTTATGCTACCAAACATCGATGTTTTATACCGGATACACAAGGATTAATAATGAAGAATACAGCTCTAGCTATTCTTATGGCTCTAAGCGCAACAACTGCATTTGCAGCAGAAGAAGCAGGCTCAACAGGCGCAGCTTCTGCGTCAGCAACTGGCACTACAGCTGTAGGTGTAGGCGCAGCAGCAGCGGTAACTGTAGTAGCAGTTGCAGCGTCAGATAGCGACTCAACATCTACTTCAACATCTACTTCTACTTCTACTTCTAACTAATTTCGTTTTGTAGAACAGAAGCCAATCGCCCTGATTAAGTCAGGGCGATTTTATTTGTAAGAGGGAATAATGAATATCTTCCGAATACCTAAATGGATACGCCAACTCCTCATTCTTCCACTACTCCTTGTACTCTTTGGCTGCACACAGAAATTCAATGATGTTTCAGCAACCGTCCAAGAAGCCTACGGTAACTACATTGATGTAGAGATGACACCAGAAGAAATCAATGCTATTCCATATGCCAGTGCCTATTTGAAACTTGGAAATCAGAAGCAGGTGTTTGTCGTTTTAGCTTTCGCGGAACGAAATCCGCAAAATGGAAAAACACAATTGAAATGGGTAAGCGCCGATAAAGCCATGATCGTTACAGAAAATGGGCACATCGTCAAAACGATTGGACTACAGAGTGGCGACTTAGCGGGTGTTTACGGTGACGTTCCAGATTTTTCTTTAGACTCAACCTCTGTCAACTACGCACTCTCATACGATTGGGCAACACAATACCGTTATGGCTTTCCTGCAAACATAACGCGTTCTTACTCAGGCCAAGAAACGTTAACAACACCTATTTCTAGCACTATGACCAACGTATATAAAGAAGCTGTTGAGTTTAGAAGTCTTTCTCAATCGGTCGAAAACTACTATTGGGTCAATGAACAGGGTCAGGTCGTTAAAACCTTACAACACCTAGGGCCAAATATGATTCCGGTTGAGTTAACTATTTTGAAGGGATATAGCAAATCATGAGCAAGCAACTACTCACATTATTCGGTTTGGTCATGCCGCTTTTGAGCATGCCTAGCTTCGCTCAAACAGAAACCTCTGCTATGCAACCATTAAATGTTGAATTGCTAGAAGCAGGCAAACGGCTACAATTTCAAGGGACGGCTCGTTTAGAAAGTGTGTTAGCACTTGCTAGGGAGCAAAGCGTCTCTCTGCAATATTCTCTTGGTACCACTTTGTTTGATAAATCGGAACACGCCGAGAAAACCTCTACCGCTTTAAAGAACTCGGTGCTCAATCAAATGATTCAACACAATTTGGTCGCACATCCATTCTACAAGTTCATTCAGAAGCAAAGCTTTGCACCACGCTTACTGTCTGCGATCGATGTTGATAAAATTCGACTAGATAAAATCGACAACCCACTGTTGAGCGGCGATTACCTGCTCGCTAGCCCTCTACGCGAAGAAAAAGTGTATTACTTAGGAAACCTAAGTAGCGTGTATTCCGTTAAGGCGCAAGCAGGCATCCCTTTGCAAAGACAAATAGAGAATTTGAAAAATAACATTGGTGCGTTATCAACACATCCAGTGTTGATCTACCCAGATGGTCACGTAGTTAAGCCGCATCACGGAGCTTGGTTAACGACACAATATTACTTACCACCTCTGACATTGGTATATATTCCGTTTGGTGATCTTGAATACTCCGAAATGGACCAAGATATTGTCCGTCTACTCACTCAATTGATACCAAATTCCACAAAGAGACCACAATGATGCCAATTAGAAAAAGCTTAACCCTTTCTTTAATGGGCCCAGCATTGGTTTGGGCTCAAGACATGCCCTTTGAGGCTCCCTCTTTACAACCTTCTCAATCTGACTTTGGTGGTGTTGGCTTAATGCAGATGCCAACCGGACGTATGGCTCCTGAAGGGGAATTCAACTTTTCGGTAACAGGTAGTGATGAGTACCTTTTTTACAATGTAACTCTGCAACTCATGCCTTGGTTAGAAACAACCATCCGTTACACTCAAGTTAAGGACCTGCCTTACTCATCATCCTTCCCCGATGTTGATAATGAATACACAGACAAAGGGATAGATTTTAAATTTAGATTATGGGAAGAATCTGAATACATGCCAGAAATTGCCCTAGGAGTGAGAGACTTTGCTGGTACCGGCCTTTTTGATGCTGAGTTTATTGCAGCGACAAAACGATATTCTAATTCGAAATTAGGTACTTTTGATTTTACTTTGGGTATGGGCTGGGGCTACCTAGGAACTAGAGATACGGTCACAAATCCTTTTTGTAAAGCATCAGACAAATTCTGTGATAGACCTTCCGAATTTCTATCTACAGGAGGAACAACTAACTTCGATAGAGCCTTTAAAGGCCCTGCTGCCCTTTTTGGTGGTATTGAATATCAGACTCTTCATAAGCCTCTTCGCTTCAAGCTTGAATACGACGGTAACGATTACAGCACAGACTACCCTGTAGTTCAGGCCGGTGTAGATATGTCTCCCCACACGCCATGGAACTTTGGTGTGCTCTACCGTATCGGAATGGCCGATTTTCGTTTAAGTTATGAACGTGGAGACACGTTGGTCGCGGGCTTAACGCTAAACACTAATTTCAATGACATGCCATCATTCTGGCGAGACACACCAACACCAGAAGTAGAAAGCAATCAGCCAGAAGAACTGTCTGATGTTGACTGGGAACGTGTAACAGAAGATTTAGACAAAATTGCGGGTTACCAAAACACGCGCATTTATGTTGATGACAACACCGTAACTGTCGTTGGTGAACAGAAGAAATATCGTGACCGTACAGAGGCACACGAAAAAGCAGCGGCTGTACTTCATAATGAAATGCCTGAAGACATTGATACCTATGCGATCAATGAACGTAGCCGAGGCTTGGTCGGCGAACAAACGATTATTTCCAAAGAAAAGTACCGCGACTTTGCCCAAGTTAATTACATCAACCCCAAAATAGAAGATGCAACCGCAAAGGCTAGCAATAAGCCAAATGGAGAATCTGTCTATGATGGTTTTAAGCGTTTTGATTGGGGCTTTGCACCGAAGCTTGTTCAAACTCTAGGTAACGCTGAAGATTTCTATCTCTTTAGTGTAGGGCTAAGCGGGAATGCCTCATACTGGCTGACGGACAACCTTGAAATTGGCGGTTCGTTATACTGGGATTGGTATAACAACTACGATAAGTTTAATTATGTCACTCCACCCGATGGTACTACCGTTCCTCGGGTTCGCACCATGTTCCGTGCTTACCAAAATGAACACGCTGTGACCATGTCAAACCTACAGTTGACTTGGTTCCAAGAGTATTCCGATACCATGGATCAACAATTCTACGCGGGTTATCTGGAGAGCATGTTTGCTGGAGTCGGTACCGAGTTTCTTTACCGTCCACAAGGAGCTAACTGGGCGATTGGCGCTGACGTCAACGTAATTTCTCAACGTGATCCACAAAGTTACTTCGGTGTTTACGATGAGAAATGGCAAAACGTGCCAGAATATGGACGTCCGTTCCAAGTTATTGATAAGGGCTTCACTGGTTTTGTATCTGGTTACTACTACCCTCAATGGGAATTCCTACAAGATTTGATGATCCAAGTCGATGTTGGTCAGTTCCTAGCTGGTGATGTTGGTACACAAATCAACGTTTCTAAGCAGTTCAAGAGTGGCGTAATTGCTGGTGCCTTTGCGTCATTTACAGACTTGTCTGCGGATGAATTTGGTGAAGGTAGCTTTACCAAAGGTTTCTACTTGTCGATTCCATTTGACATCATGACCGTTAAGCCAAGCAACAATCGTGCGAACTTTAGTTGGCAGCCTCTTACTCGTGACGGAGGACAGAAACTCGGACGTAAATACAGCTTGATTGAGTTGACCGATGAGCGAAATCCTTGGTATCAAAGGCCTAACCGTTCGGATGTGGAATAATAAAGTAATCAAGGGAGCTGCGGCTCCCTTTTTTATATAGAGTCATAGAAGACTCAAACCTATCTTCCTGCTTCCAATAGCGCTACTTTTCGTTTCTTGCTAGAATTCCTGAGAAAATTTTAATCTATGGTGGAAGTTCTATGATCATCGTAACTGGTGGCGCTGGCATGATCGGCAGCAACATTGTTAAAGCACTAAACGAAGCTGGTATTAACGATATCCTGGTTGTCGACAACCTAAAAAATGGCAAAAAGTTTAAGAACTTAGTTGATCTGGACATCACAGATTACATGGATCGTGACGACTTTCTGACCCAAATTATGGCGGGCGATGATTTTGGTCCGATTGAGGCAATTTTCCACGAAGGTGCTTGCTCTGCAACGACTGAGTGGGATGGTAAGTACATGATGCTAAACAACTACGAGTACTCTAAAGAGCTGCTTCATTACTGTTTAGATCGCGAGATTCCATTCCTATACGCTTCTTCAGCAGCCACTTACGGCGATACAGATACTTTCGTTGAAGAGCGCGAATACGAAGGTGCACTGAATGTATACGGTTACTCGAAACAGCAGTTTGATAACTACGTTCGTCGCCTATGGCAAGACGCTGAAGAACATGGTGAGACCCTTTCTCAAATCACCGGCTTTCGCTACTTCAACGTATATGGCCCACGTGAAGACCATAAAGGTAGCATGGCATCAGTTGCGTTCCACCTAAACAACCAACTTAACGCAGGTGAAAATCCTAAATTGTTTGCGGGCAGCGAATCATTCAAACGCGACTTCGTTTACGTTGGTGATGTATGTAAAGTAAACCTGTGGTTCTTAGAAAACGGCGTATCAGGCATTTTTAACTGTGGTACTGGCCGTGCTGAATCTTTTGAAGAGGTAGCAAAAGCAGTTATCAAGCATCATGGCAAAGGCCAAATTGAAACCATCCCATTCCCTGAGCACCTAAAAGGCGCTTACCAAGAGTTCACACAAGCGGATCTGACCAAACTGCGCACCGCAGGTTGTGATGTTGAATTCAAGACAGTTGCAGAAGGCGTTGCCGAATACTTAACTATCCAAAACAGTTAAGCACCACAAGGTGGTAGAACCATAACCTGCCACCTTTACTCAAGTGCAATAGCCTGTATCATTCCTAACTATCTTTTTCTCATTTAAACCACTTCGCCCGTACACGAGTAGGTAACTAGACACGCCATGACCATAAAACGTGATGACTTCGACCCTAAAGCATATAACCCTGAGTTTAAGCGCCACTTTCTGTCGCCTAAGTACTGGGGCACGTGGTTAGGTGTTCTCTTATTTTTACCTTTATCATTAATGCCACTGGATTTACAAAAGTGGTTGGCGAAAACCATAGCCAAAAAACTATCTAAATCCCACAAAGGCCCTGCTCACCGAGCGAGGGTTAACTTTGAGCTGTGTTTTCCGGAAAAATCGTTCCAAGAACGTGAAGCTTTGATAGAAAAAACACTCTACACAGCGGCCATGTTCTTTTTTCGCTTCGGGTTACTAAGTTTACGCTCACCAAAATGGCTTCAGAAACGTTGCCAAATTCGCGGCCTAGACATTTTACGACAGCACATTGATAGCAACGAAAATGTAATTTTAATGGTTCCCCACTCTTGGGCAATTGATGTGCCTGCTATCTTGCTCGCTTCAATGGGAATGCCAGTTTCTGCAATGGCGAAGAAACAAAAGAATGATGTTGCTGACTGGCTGATGCACAAGCAAAGGGTCCAATACGGTGGTCGTGTTTATGAACGCTCAGGTGGCATTAAGCCTTTTCTGAAATCCATTCGAGATGGCTATGTAGGGTATTATCTACCTGATCAAGATCACGGCCCAGAGCATAGTGTGTTTGTGGATTTTTTTGCAACACGTAAAGCAACGCTACCTGGTTTAGGCAAAATTGCGAAACTATCACGCTCAAAAGTACTGCCTCTATTTGCGTCGATGAACACTGAAGATGGTACGTTTGATATTGAGATTTTACCAGCGTTTGAGCTGGATAAAGGCGAAGAGCAAGACGCTCGTACCTGTAATGAAGCCATTGAATATTTTGTCGGTGATAAACCCGAACAATATATGTGGGTACTACAGTTGCTGCACTCTCAAGAAGACGGCAATAACTATTACAATTTGTTTAAACCAAGATATAACAGCGACTGGAAAGTGCAGTGAAAGTATTTGTCGTAAGCTTGGCTCGATCACTAGATCGCCGAGAACGTATTGAAGAAAAGTTAAAACAACAAGGCATTACGTTTGAATTTTTTGATGCAGTAGATGGCTCTGTTGACCGTTTTCTTCATTCAGAAAAAAGTCGTCCTACCATTACTCTACGCCGCAAAGGGTATCAATTAAAAACCAGTGAAGTCGCCTGTTTTGCAAGCCATTACGAGTTGTGGGTTCGCTGTGTTGAGCTTGATGAACCGATCGTCATCTTAGAAGACAACGTCGACCCCGTAGAAGGGCTGAAGCAAGTACTCGAACATACCCTTCCATTGACTTCTAATTATGACTACATCAAGTTGTCTGCCACTCAGAAGCGTGTATTCACCCCAATCGTACCTATTGAGGATAATCATATGCTAGGGGGATACTCAGCAGGCACTTGTGGTACCACCGCTTATATCGTCACACCTAAAGCAGCCTCAAAGTTTGTTATGCATGCTCAAAAGTTTATTGAACCAGTCGATGACTACATGGAAAAACCATGGAGACATGGTGTTCAAGTTTACAGCGTGTCTCCAGATCTCTTTACTAGAGCAGAGATTGCTTCGACGATTGGTGGTAAAAGAAAAGATAAATCCAAAATGACTCTTGCGAATAAAATATACGCTGAACTTTTTAGAACTTATGAGTCAATTTTGAAATTCCTATACTGGAAAAACAAAGCATGAAGATTTTAGTCATTGGCCCTGCATGGGTCGGCGATATGGTAATGTCGCAATCGTTATATATCGTATTAAAGCAACGCCATCCAGATAGCCAAATTGACGTTATCGCTCCAGGATGGTGTAAACCGATTCTTGAGCGTATGCCAGAAATCCATCAAGCGATTGAAATGCCTATCGGTCATGGTGAGTTTAACTTATTAGGCCGCAGGGAAATTGGCAAATCATTACGTGAAAAGCAATATGACCACGCCTATATCTTGCCTAAATCAGCGAAATCAGCACTGATCCCATGGTTTGCCAACATTCCCCTTCGTACTGGCTGGAAGGGAGAAATGCGCTATGGTTTATTGAACGACTTACGCCCTAACATGAAGTCTTTTCAGTACATGGTAGAGCGCTATGTAGCGTTAGCTTATCCAAAAGCAGAAATGGTGGATTCTAACTCTCTCGGCGGGCTTGAAACCTTGCCTCGCCCACGCCTTGCAATCAACGCGGCAGAGCAACAAGCCACGATCAAAAAGTTCAACTTAGCCCAAGACCAACCAATTATCGGACTGTGCCCAGGAGCAGAGTTTGGTCCTGCCAAAAAATGGCCCGAAACACACTACGCTGAAGTTGCGACACAAATGGCTCGTTCTGGGCATCAAATCTGGTTGTTTGGTTCTCAAAAGGACTTAGATACTTGTAACAATATTCGCGCACTTGTTCCGACGCAATTCCATGAGCACATTCATGTTCTGGCAGGCCAAACCAGCTTAATTGAAGCGGTCGACCTACTTGCTGCATGTAAGACTGTTGTCGCGAATGACTCAGGCTTAATGCATGTGGCAGCTGCGGTTGGTTGTAATGTTGTTGCAGTGTATGGCTCAACTTCACCGAAGTACACCCCCCCACTCGCAGAAAAAGTGGAGATTGTTCATACCGATATTGATTGTCGCCCTTGTTTCCAGCGTGAATGTCAGTACAAACACCTTAAGTGCTTGACAGAACTTTCGCCTAAGCAAGTGCTAGATAGTATCCAAAAACTTGACGCCATTACGATAAGCTCATGTTAGTTCGCATTATTTATACCTTACTACTCGCCCTAGCGTCACCGCTGCTTTTATTTGGTTTGTACAAGAGCAAACCAAATAAGCCTAAGTTCGGCTCTCGCTGGAAAGAGCACTTTGGCATAACCCCCAAGTTAAAAAGCAACGACAAACCTATTTGGATACATGCCGTATCTGTTGGTGAAAGCATAGCAGCAACACCTTTAATCAAAGCCCTTAAGGAACAAAACCCCGAACAATCTATTCTAGTTACTACAACAACAAGTACCGGAGCTGAACAGATTGCTAAGTTGGGTGATTTAATTGAACACCGCTATATGCCAATTGACTTTGGTTTTGCTATCAAAGGTTTTCTTAAAGCAGTACAACCAAAACAAATGTTGATCATTGAGACTGAGCTGTGGCCAAACACGCTTCACAATGTTTACAAAGCGGGTATCCCTATAAAAGTCGTGAATGCGCGCCTATCTGAAAAATCGTGTCAGAACTACGCCAAAATACAGCGGCTTTTTAACCAGCTTCATCCATGCCTAACTCAAGTACTCTGCCAAACGGATTCAGATGCAGAGCGCTTCGAACGCTTAGGCGTTGAGAAAAAGAAACTATCCGTTACTGGCTCGATTAAGTTCGATATTCAAATATCAGAGCAAGTGAAACAGCAAGGACAGCAGCTTCGAGCCCAACTTGGAAACGATCGTCCGATTTGGATTGCAGCTAGCACCCACAAAGGCGAGGACGAACAGGTATTAGATGCACATAGACAAGTTTTAAAATCTCATCCAAATGCTTTACTCGTTTTGGTTCCTCGCCATCCAGAACGATTTGATGATGTATTCACGCTTTGCCAACAGCAAGGCTTTAACACTGTGCGTCGTACTTCAACGCATGCAGTAGAGACGGATACTCAAGTATATCTCGGCGATACTATGGGTGAGATGCTAACGTTGATGGGCGCAGCGGACATCTGCTTTATGGGTGGAAGCCTAATTGGAGATAAGGTTGGTGGGCACAATGTATTGGAGCCTGCTGCTTTGGGCGTCCCTATTATCAATGGTCCAAGCTTCTTTAACTTCAAAGAAATCGTACATGAAATGAAGCAGAACAACCTCATCAAAATTGTGAAAAATGAGGATGAACTGGCAAGAGCTATCGTGGCTCTAATTAAAGACGTCGCAGCTCATGAGCGCATCACGTCAGAGCTTGCTCATTTTATGTTAGCAAACTCAGGCTCCTTACAACGTACCACCACAGCCACCTCTTCTATCTAAAAAAGCCGAGTATTAACTCGGCTTTATTTTAAGCTTTAGTTTTAAACCAACGCTTTATTTTGTTTAGGTAATGTTTTTTCGATTTTTTCAGATATATACCTAAAAAGCATATCCAATACTTATAGCGATAGATCTTGTTCAAACCAAGAATACGGATTTTATATTGCTCAAACTCTCGGTCTTCTGCCGTTGGGTCTTTTGCTTGCTGGAGACTCCAAGAGCCCTCATGCATGCTACGATAAACCGACATTTTTTCAGGGAGGTACCAGGCGCCTTGCTCGATACTATTGATAATCTGCAACACAGAGTGCTCGCCATAAAGCTTGAAAAAGTCTTCATGTTGATAAATTAGGTCAAAAAACGGCTCTTTTCTAATAAACATCGATGCCATAGGCATAGTGTCTCCGCCCTTCTTAATGACATACTGATAAGGTATTTTCTTTTCTAAATCGCCTTGGTATCCGTATTTCTTGTCAACCAACTGGTCTTTTAGCAAAGTCAAAGAAGGATGAAAACAAGCATTAATATCCTTATGGTTTGCCAAAGCTTCAAGCTGTTTTTGAAGCTTGTTGTCATCAACCCAATAGTCATCACCTTCACAAAAAGCGATGAACTCCCCATCAACATGAGGCAACATGTTAAAAAGTACAGCTGATGACCCTTTAGAGTATATATTCTCCTCTGGATAAATTCTCTTTATTTGGCATTTCCCAGAATACTCATTAAAAACTCTATCGATAATTTTTCGACTATTGTCAGGAGAACAATCATCATGTATAAGCAACTCGTATTCAAAGTCTACTGTCTGATTAAGTATAGATAAAAGTGTCTGCTCAATATATTTTTCGTGATTATAGCAAGTACAAATAACCGAGACTTTGGTGGACATTTTATTCCTCTGTCTTCTATTTTATTTAATTAAGAAGAGTTATATCTTTTTAGCAGGATTACCTAGAACGGTGGTATTTGACCTCACTTTGGTAAATACGACAGCTCCCATGCCAACTGTCGCATCATCTGCTACTTTAACTTTAGGGTGGATAGTTGCTCCGGAGCCAATCAATACTCTCTCACCAATTTCTACATGACCATTGATGGTATTGCTTCCTAGTAAAGAGGTATAGCGACCAATTTTGACATCATGTCCAATAGCACAATTACAGTTGATGAGCGAAAAGTCACCAATAGCTGCACCAGGAGAGATGCTGCAGTTTGGGTTAATAATTACACCTTCACCTATTAAAGAGAATGGGCTCAACACAACACTAGGGTGAATAAATGAGATAGCATTACCGCCTTTATCTTTTAGCATTTCGGCAATACTAGCGCGAGCATAACCTTCCCCTCCAAATGCCAAAATAAAATCAAACTGTTCAAGATCATCTAGCATGGAGATTGATTTTACTTCGTGGCCATAAAATGTTGTTCCTGATACAAAATATTCGTCAGTCACACAAAAACACAAGAAACGTTCACGAATATCATTTACATCTTGTATCCAGCTGTACACTTCCGCAGCTAGACCACTAGCTCCAAATATAATAATTGGATTAGACATTATTTACCCCTGCTCAATCTCGGTTTTTTCAACGTGTATTTTTAACAAGCCAAACTCATCATTTATCACGATGCTATTTTCGCTACTATTTACAGATTTATCGCTTGGTTCATCAATAAACTGATAAGCACGTACAGAGTATCTATCACCATCATTATCAATTAGAGCCTTAGGAAAAACTTTAAATGGTCCATAATCTAATGCTCTCAATATGCGATAGTTCTCAAGCGTTGATTGTTTTATATCTAGCCAGCCATTTCCGGGAATATCTTTGGACAGGTACAGATAGTCGTATCTCAATGGCTGTTTAGTCAAGCAAGGAGTACTGCCTGTTTGCAACAATTCATCAATTACGTTTGAAAAGGCTTCTAATCCGGCATGCATACATTTATGAGCGACCTGATATGCTTTGTCATGCTTATCAACTAATACGTCGGAAAAAGCAATAGCCTCACCAGTGTCTACACCTTCATCAACATAATGCCAAGTGACACCGGTTTTTTCTAATTGATGAAAAATAGCCCAACTAGGTGCGTTTCTTCCTCGTAAATTTGGTAAAAGTGCATTATGAAAATTGATAATAGTTACATTCTTTAAAGTCAGTAACTTCCCTTTAAAAAGGTAGTTATTATTCGCACTGATGATTAATGTATTACCAGACAGCCACCTGAGTAACGAAGACTCGATATCTTCTTTCGTATGCTTAAATTGATATGCGACGTCGTGTTTTTGAGCAAATGACTCAAGAGTAGAAAAAGGTTGCATCTCTGTCTGTAACAATTTCAGCGTCACATCATATTGAAGAAGCTTGGAAGCAACGTCTTGAGCTATCTTACCAAAACCGATCACGATTACGGTTTCAAACTTTAATTTAGACACTGCGCCCTCCATCAATCACAAGATCTAAACCAGTCACCCAGCGAGACGCTCTGCTACTCAAAAAATAACAGGCCTCTGCAACATCTTCAGGTTTGCCTAAACCTAAAGGATATAGGTTATGTAACTTTTCAAGTGCTGCTTCGCCCAAATCAACCGCTACATCTTTTGTGTGCTTGGTCTCAACCCATCCAGGCGAAACGGTATTTACTCTGATTTTACGCGGAGCTAATTCTCTAGCCATTGATTTACTTGCAGAAATCAAAGCCCCTTTTGCTGCAGAATAAGCAACTAATCCTGGCTCACCAACGAAATGGGCAATGCTAGAAATCAGTGTAATACTTCTATCCTGAGACTTATCTGAATATAAAGCGTTCGAAAAAAGCTGGCAAAGGATCAAGTGACTATTCACGTTCGTTTGCATAGTCAAAAGAAGCTCTTCATCCGATACTAACTTCAACGGCAAGATTTTATGGTAGCCCGCAGCACAGATAAGATCTGTAACTTTACCTTGCTCAGTAACGATCTTTTTCAGCAGCGGTTTTAATGATGAAGGAGACTTCAAATCCCAAACATAAGCGGCTGAGGAATCTTTTCCTAAAGATTCCTCAGCGGTTTTAAGGCTCTCTTCATTACGTCCAAGAAGGATCACAAAGTTTCCCTTTTGAACATGTTTGTGAGCAATACTCAAGCCAATGTCTGAAGTCGCTCCTGTGATAAGAACTTTTCTTTTCATCGAAATTACTGAGGAAGTAGCTCGAGCAATTGACCCACAGTTTTTCGTTCGATTAAATCACCGTGTCCAATTTCTACTTGATATTCATCTGCGAATAAAGTGATAAGAGATAATTGGGCTAAAGAGTCCCACTCTTCCGTTTCTTGATATTCAAAATCAGGAGTTAGCTCTTCTACTTCCAACTCTAGGATCTCAGCTAGTTCTTCCAAAAAAACAGTCATTTATACATCCAACTTAATTAGTTTACATAGTGTAAGTTCATTGACATCAATCAAGGTCGCCCCCCAACTCAGACCTACACCAAAGCCTGATAATAGTGCTTTTTTACCCTCAAAGCCCGAATTCTTCATCCAAGATGATAAAATCGACATTGGGACAGTTGCAGACGAAGAGTTACCATAAATAGTCACTACCTCTGAAGGTAACTGCTCTTCCGTTACCTTCAGTGCTGAACGGAAACGATCCAAGATAAACTTATTTGCTTGATGAAAGAAAAAGTAGTCAATCTCTTCTGGTTTTGTGTTCGTTTCAATAAACTCTTTAATAAAATTGATTACCGTTGTTTGAGTAAACGTAAAAACATCTCTACCTTGCATGACCAAATGCTCAGAACAACGCCAATTTCCTTCTTCGTCCTCAGCAAGAGCTGCAGTATCAGAGGTACAAGGGTTTACCATACCACCCGATGGGATCATTAAAGCTTTTGCTCCTTTACCATCATGTTTGATCTCAAGAGGGGCCTTCACATTTTCCGCTCTTCTTTCTATTAAAGTGATAGTAACTGCATCCCCAATAAGAGGGTATGAGTTACGATCTTTTAAAGAAACCTTACGGCTTAAAACATCACCAGCAATTAGCAACACTTTTTGCGCATCACTATTACGAACTAGGCTCGAAGCTTCAAACAAACCTCGAATATAGCCATTGCAACCATCGTTGATGTCCATGCAATAACAATCGGTTTTAAAGTCAAAAGCGCCATGTACTATCGAAGCCGTTGACGGAATTGGGTAATCAGGAGTTTGAGTTACCACCAAAATTCCATCCACATCCTGATAGTCGCACCCAAGAGTGGTTGACAGGTCATCAAGCAAAGGAAAAATCATATCAGTGAGCGCCGTTTCTTTTGAAACAACATGATGTTGATTGTATCCCATTAGCTTCTTCAGCTTTTTAGAACTCTGCTCTGTGTGTGAGTAGTTTTTTATCTCATCATCAAAGTAAGAAATATGCTTTGGAACGGCTGCGACTATCCCTTTCAGCGAGATATTGCCAATATCACTTTTCATAAATTAACCTTGAATCGTTTTAAGATACTCACCAATAACATGCGGCGAAACAAAATTCTCAGGAACCAAACCTTCACCAGGAATTGAAATAGCTAGCTGAGCTTCGATCTCACTTACTAGGACTAACAAGTCAAAAGAGTCCAACAGACCTGATTCAAAAAGTTCAGTATCTTTAGCAAACTCATGTTCTGGTTTCATTGTGGTTAGGATTGCTATAATTTTTTCACACATACTACTATTTAACCTTTACAAATTCTTGTAGTGCTTTCTCTGAAAAAGCTTTTCTATTTAACTTACCATTTGGCGTAAAAAGCATTTCTTGTACAAAGCCAATCTTGCTTGGAATCATGTACTTTGGTAAACGTTTCGTCAGTGCAACTTTAAGCTCAATTTCACTCATCGAACTACTGCATTGAACAAAAGAATAAAGCACTTTATCTTCTGATAAATAACCAACAACACACTGTTCGACAGCATCTAGCTCCATGATCTGAGACTCAATTTCACCAAGTTCTATACGATAGCCATTGTGCTTAATCTGGAAGTCTTTTCTACCAATATAATAAATTAAACCATCAACAAGTCTAACCAAGTCTCCGGTACGATAGATCATATCAATGTATTTATCTTGAAGTGGGTTTTGACAAAATACCTCTTCTGTTTTTTCTGAGTTAGCCCAATACCCAAGTGCTAAGCTAGAGCCTCGAACGCACAATTCACCTTCATCATTACGTTGGTCGTTTTCATCTAGGATTAGAATTCCTGAGTTATGGCAAGGGATCCCTATAGGTAAGCTATCCCCATCCCAGTCTGACGGCACATCATAGTAGGTGCAATCAACGGTAATTTCTGTTGGTCCGTACAAGTTAGAGTAATGAGCATTAGGATGCTTATCTAACCAGTACTTAATCGTCTTCGCTGGCATTACTTCCCCAGCAAACAATACATTCTTCAAGCATGGCAATTGAAACTGATCAAGTAACTTAAGGTTCGCAATATTTACAAGCAATGAAGGAACCCAGAAGATCGTTGTTATTGCTTTTTCTTTCAGGTATTCAAGTGTTTTCTGAGGAAAAATAAACACGCTTTCAGGAATAACATGTAATTCTGCCGCATTAGACAACGCCAAATAGATGTCTAAAGTCGAGTTATCAAAGAATAGTGGTGCTTGACTACCAATAATATCAGCCTTGCTCACTTCATAGGCTGAATTAGCCCAATCAATATAATCAATAACACTAGAATGGCAAATAGTGACACCTTTTGGTGTGCCTGTAGAGCCTGAAGTAAAAATTATATAGCATGGATCTTTATCAATAACAGTTTGATTAAACTTTTCGATATCAGCCCAAATATCTTGCATAGGTAGCTTAGATGCTGGTATTTCATCGATATTAATAGTTGAAATTGGACTATCTAATTCTAATGAACTTAATAAATTTCGTGAAGTTTCATCATAAAGAACAAGACAATCTTGAAGGTTAGATAAGATCTTTAATAGTCGTTCTTTAGGTGAGTTAATGTCTACCGGACAGTAAACACCTCCAGCCATTGTCGCAGAAAAGATCATGGAGAGTGCATTGACAGATTTTTTCGCAAACACAACTATCGGCTTGTTTAAACTGCCTAGCTGTCTTAGTTGCAATGAGATAGCATATGACTTTGCCGTACTTTCTGCATAAGTCAAAGAGTGGCTCGAATCCGAAACACAAATATTTTCTGGGTGTTTCATTGACGATGCTTGTAGATATTGCAGAATGCTGTTTCTCATCTTAGACTCTCTTTTTGCAACCATTCATTATTTTTTAAGTATTTGTTTTATCTTGTTTATCATTGATTCACACAAATCAAAATATATAGGCAAGCATAAGATCCTTTTACTAATCGAGCGACTAACTTCACATGGAGTTCCTTCATGACCATAACTATCAACAAGATCTAAACTTGGATAAAAGTACCTTCTTGGAAAAATGTTATTCGCTTCCAAGTTAGCCTTAGCTCTAAGTAATGACTGCTCCGAGTCAAACACGATTGGTACGTACGCACCATTAGGTTTTGAGCTATCCGACCAATGTTGCATTTGAAAAACATCGGAAAGACTAGTTTGATAACGTTGCAATAAGCCTCTTCGCTTAGACATAACACGTTCTATATCATCTAGCACACAATGACCCATAGCAGCTTCAAATTCATTCATCTTAGCATTGGTTCCAACGCCTTCTATTGAATCTGGCCCTGTTATTCCAAAGTTAATCATCAAACGTACTTTCGCTGCAAATCCATCATTTTGTGTAACCACAGCGCCACCCTCTATCGTGTGGAATAGCTTCGTAGCGTGGAAACTTAATGTGCTGATATCACCGTGCGTTAATATACTTTCTTTATTTAGCCCCACCCCAAAAGCATGGGCAGCATCGTAGATAACTTTTAAACCGTGCTTGTTTGCTATCGCTTGGATCTCCTTGACTTTACATGGATTACCAAACACGTGCACCGGTACTATTGCAGACGTTTTTTCTGTAATAAGACCTTCAATTAGCTCAGGGTTAATATTGAAGGTATCACTTTCAATATCACAAAAAACAGGGGTTAAGTTTTCCCAGCTAAGCGTACTTGCGGTCGCAGCAAAAGAGAAAGGTGTTGTGATCACCTCTCCTGATAGATTTAGTGCTTTATAAGCAACTTGAAGTGCCAATGAGCCATTTGCAACCAATATAACGTGTTTAACGCCAAGATACTCAGCTAGTCGAGATTCTAAATCCTCAACGAGAGGACCACGATTGGTCAACCAACCGCTCTCATATATACGATCGACATATTGTTTGTATTTATCTTTTGAAGGTAAATATGGTTTTGTTACAGGAACAATTTCATTGCTCATCATTTAATATCTCATTGCAACTAACGTGTAGTGCTATTTTTGTTCGGTGGCTAACTAGGAAAGGTAACATCCATAAGCATGTTTTTGCATCGATTGTTCAATAGCAAGAATCTGTTCTTTTATTAACCACTCATTGCGCCATGCAATCTCTGGTTAAACAGGCAAATTTAGGGCCTTTAATATTTTCAATGGCTTGTCATAAACCGGCAGTAACTGCTTAGAAACACCGCGTGTAATAGGGTAAAGTCGAGTGCCCGAGCCACCTGCCAAAATAATGCCTTTCATTATTCGCCCGCTCCTAATCGCTCTAAACTGTATGAACCATCAAGCACACGTTGCCACCATTGTGGGTTGTTTAGGTACCATTCGACGGTTTTGCGAATACCGCTTTCAAACGTTTCTTCTGGCGTCCAGCCAAGCTCTTGAGCGATCTTGGTGGCATCAATTGCGTAACGCACATCATGACCAGGGCGATCTTTGACATAAGTGATCAAAGATTCATAAGACTCTATCCCGACTGGCTTGTCTGGTCGCAACTCTTCAAGCAAAGCACAAATGATTTTCACTACTTCGATGTTGTCTTTTTCGTTATGGCCACCAATGTTGTAGGTTTCACCGACTTCACCTTCGTTGACCACTTTGTAAAGCGCGCGGGCATGATCTTCCACAAACAGCCAATCTCGGATTTGCATACCATCGCCATACACAGGCAACGGCTTGCCATCGAGGGCATTTAAAATCATCAGAGGGATCAACTTCTCTGGGAAGTGGTACGGGCCATAGTTGTTGGAGCAATTAGTGATAAGTGTTGGTAAGCCATAAGTACGTTGCCAAGCGCGAACCAGGTGATCGCTCGAAGCTTTAGATGCAGAATATGGGCTGCTCGGCGCGTATGAGGTAGTTTCGGTGAACAAATCGTCCGTTCCCTCTAAATCACCATACACTTCATCCGTAGAAATATGATGGAAACGGAAAGCGGCTTTGCGTATCTCATCCAGTGTCGACCAATATTGACGAGCCGATTCAAGAAGGTGATACGTCCCCATCACATTGGTCTCAATAAAAGCCGCAGGTCCATCAATGGAGCGATCGACATGAGACTCAGCGGCCAAATGCATCACCCTATCGGGTTGATACTCTGAAAAAACGCGGTCTAGTTCAGCTCGGTCACAGATATCCACTTGCTCGAAGTGGTAACGTTCACTCTCTGAGACATCAACCAGTGATTCTAGATTCCCTGCGTAGGTCAGTTTATCTAAATTGATGACGGTATCTTGGGTGTCACGAATGATATGTCGGACAACAGCTGACCCAATGAAGCCTGCTCCACCGGTTACTAATATTTTCATTACAAATGTTACCTACGTTAATTTTTGTGCCATCAGATACACATGAATACTTTATGATTATTGTAGTTTATAGGCTCACTCGAGCATCGCTAGACTCAAGAAGGCTTACTTAGAGCAATTAACATAAAATGATAAAAAACTCAATTAAGATTGAGAAGCATAACCGTCCTGAAAATGTTCAAAATCGGATTCTTGCCAAATAATCTGTCGCTTTAAACGCTCTTTATTAAATGAACGCAGAAGTCTATTTAGATTTTGATGCTTCCAGTCACCAGAAGTTTCAAAACGACACTTATCAAAATCGATAATCCATACCTTATCTTTGTCGTCGATCAAGATATTGTGGATATTCAAATCGGTATGGTTAACGCCAACCTGATGCATCTTGGCAATTTCTTGCCCTATTTTCTGATACATTTCTACCGATAAAGACTGTTCTTGCAAGATACTAACCAGATCTCTGGCGTTTGGGATTCGCTCACTTAATAAATCAGCTTGATAGAAGAGTCCTGACTTTACGGCTCTTGCTGCAATAGGACGAGGAACGTGCACCCCAGCCTCAATTAGCGCCAACAAAAGCTGAAACTCTTGCGCACAACGGGTGTTATCCCAGCCAGAGAACCAATAATGATCGTTAACTAACTTCCCAAACAAACCGCCACGACGGTAATGACGTAGTGCCGCTTGCATGCTCTCTAGTTGGATAAACCATGTCGTGCCTCGCCCCGTCGCACTGCCAACCACCTTGTCGGAGGACTGCCAGTATTCCGCATCAAATATCGGTTGGCTAGGGTCTGTAATGATCTCGTCATCAAACCAGATCACTTGGTTGTTGTTTTTATACTGTTGAGTCATGCGCTCACCCTCTAGCCTAAATACCGGCTGGCTAATATATACAACCAAGTAAATGCAGCAAACGCCAAAGCAACCATAACGGCAGCAGAGCCTATATCTTTAGCTCGCCCACTGAGTTCATGCCGTTCAATACCGATACGATCCACTACCGCCTCAATCGCTGAGTTTACAAGCTCTACAATCAAGACTAATACCACGACCCCGATCATTAAGATACGCTCAACCATGCCGACATCCACTAGCCAAGCCAAAATCACAGCAATACTCAACAGAGCCAACTCTTGTCGAATGGCAGCTTCATGCTTAAAAGCCGCTTTTAATCCTTGGATCGAATAACCCGTCGCTTTAACGATGCGCTTTAGCCCGGTGTTACCCGGCTTGCCAGATTCTTGCGATTGATGTGGTGTTGTCTTTGACATTGCAGAACACTTATCAGTACTTAGCTATATTCGAGCCGTGTATTTTACATTTATTGGGGATGTCTGCATAATTTACCTGCCTCTATTCATCGAATCAGACAATAATTATGTTCACTTCTGCCCCATCGTCACTATGCGTCTTGCGTTTGTCCGCTATCGGAGACGTTTGCAATACTATCGCCAGCATTCAAGCTATTCAGAAACACTGGCCTTCGACCCAGATTACTTGGATAACGGGTAAACTTGAAGCCCAGTTATTAGCCGCCATCGATGGTGTAGAAGTGATTGTTTTTGATAAAAAAGCGGGACTTGATGGCTACAAATCACTTTGGCGACAGCTGAAAGGCAGAGAGTTTGATGCGCTATTGCATATGCAGTACGCGATTCGAGCGAGTGTCGCAACGTTGGGCATTAAAGCAAAATACAAACTTGGTTTCTCTTCTGATAGAAGCCAGGACTTTCAAACACTATTTACCAATGTCAAAGTGCCTTCCCCGCAATCTCTGCATGTCGCAGATGGCTTAATGGCCTTTGCCCATCAAATTGGGGTACCAAAGGCAGGACTAGACTGGGTACTTTCTTATTCAGACCACGATCAAGCTTGGGCAGAGTCTCATATTTCTCGTAGTAAACCTAACCTGCTGATTGTGCCTGGTGCGAGCAAAGCTTATAAAAACTGGAACGCGGAAGGTTATGTGGATGTGATTCATCACGCCAGAGCAAAAGGCTGGAACGTGATTCTGGCAGGCAGCCCTGCTCAGGTAGAATTGGATCTGGCAGAGGCCATTCAATCTCGCTTGGAAGAACCGTGTCTAAATTTAGTTGGACAAAGTTCAATTCTGCAAATGCTTGCGTTAATAGATAAGGTTGAAATGGTCATCGCCCCCGATACCGGACCAGCACACATGGCGAATGCAATGAAAACACCAATCATCGGGCTCTATGCACACCATAATCCGCTGCGAGTGGGACCTTACCGTTATCTAAAATACGTTGTCTCAGTGTATGAAGAAACGATCTTTGCGGAAACAGGTAAAAACAGTCACGAGTTAAGCTGGCGAACTCGCGCTAAAGATGAAACGGCAATGAACCGCATTACCAGCACTCAAGTAATGAGCATGTTCGATCAAGTCTTAGAAGATTTGTATCCTCAATACCAGTAAACTTACTGTCTTGATTTGTTAAGAAGGAAATGACCTTGTCCAAACCAACCTTAGCCGTTGCCTTAATTGTAAAAAATGAAGAGAAGCACTTACAAGCTTGTCTAGACACAGTAAAAGATTGGGTCGATGAGATTGTCCTTCTAGACTCGGGCAGCACTGATCGCACCGAAGAAATCGCCCGACAATACACAGATAAGTTTTACACCAACCTAGATTGGCCAGGATTCGGTAAACAGCGCCAACTGGCGCAGCAATACGTTACGGCAGACTACGTTTTGTGGCTTGATGCGGACGAACAAGTCACTCCAGAGCTAAAAGAAAGTATCTTACACGCGGTATCAGCCAATAAGCCGAACGTTTTATACAAACTTAATCGACTAAGCTCAGCGTTTGGTAAGTTCATCTACCATTCTGGTTGGTCTCCAGACTGGATTGTGCGCTTATATCGCACCGAATATACACAATATAATGATTCGCTCGTTCATGAAAAAGTTGATGAGAAAAACTATCAAACTGAAAAACTGGATGGTCGACTGCATCACTACACTTACGAGCACCTTCATCATTACATCAATAAAACCACTGGCTACCTCAAGGCCTGGACGGATGAACGTGAAGGTAAAAAGAAAGCGGGTTTAACGACCGCTATCGTTCACGCTCTTGCTAGCTTTTTGAAGATGTATGTTCTCAAACGAGGCTTCCTTGATGGCAAGCATGGCTTCATTCTAGCTTGGCTAAGCATGCACTCTACTTTTGTAAAATATATCGATCTCTACTTACGTGAACAGGCAAAAAAATCATGAAAACGACTTTAATTATCACCACTTACAACTGGAAAGAAGCATTAAAAGCGGTGTTAGAAAGCGTGAAACGTCAAACCGTTTTGCCTGACGAAGTCATTGTTGCAGATGATGGCTCTCGAGAAGACACCAAAGCAATGGTTGACCAACTGCGTGAAGGTTTTCCGGTTCCACTGATTCATAGTTGGCACGAGGATAATGGCTTTCAGCTTTCAATGAGCCGCAACCGTGCGATCGCCAAAGCATCAGGTGACTACCTCATCATGATTGATGGCGACATGGTGCTGTCCCAAACGTTTATTGAATCACATAAGCAAGTCGCAAAACCAAATTGGTTTGTGCAGGGTGGACGTGTGTTAACGGATGAAAGCTGCAGCAAGGCCATCATGGAAAACGGCTTAGTGCCTTCCATTTTCAGCAAAGGCATTCGCAATCGTAAAAACTGCATCACCAACGCCTTGCTATCGAAATGGTTCTCTTACGAGCGTAATAACGATAAAGCCACTCGCGGCTGCAACATGGCGTTTTGGCGACAAGATGTCATCGAGGTGAATGGCTTCAACCAAGATTTTGTTGGATGGGGACGCGAAGACAGCGAGTTTGTTCATCGCATGTTGAATGCGGGTAAGTCACGTCTTTACCTAAAATTTGCAGGTGTAGGCTACCACTTGTACCACGTAGAAAACTCTCGCGCGTCACTCGGACAAAATGACGAGATTTTAGAAAACACAATTAAAAACAAGCTTAAACGCTGTGAGAATGGTGTTGATCAATTTCTAGAAGCTTAAGATTATAAAAAAGGGGCGTTTCGCCCCTTTTTATTGTTGCTGAGATAAAGCGAAGTACTTATCGGCAACCATCAATGAGATCAAACGCTCTTTACGTTTATCTTTGAACTGCTCAACCCACTGGTGCGCATTTTCAATGATCGCTAATGCTTCTTGCTCATTCGCTAGGTAATAATCCATCTTTTCGGGCAAATCCGAATAGTCATCCTTCACTTCAACATAGTGGACGCCTGCCTCTAACTTACCTTCCATAAACCAAGTCTCATATTTTGGCTTTGACATAATAACCAAGGAGTTAGACGACATAGCCCACTTAAGGTTGGTGGCCACATCATTGCCTTCTATACAGAGCAAAAACTTATACTGCAGTTGCTCTTCAATACTCATAAAGCCCTTTTCCCATGGTTTCCCTTCTACCGGGCGGGTCTGGCCAATATTGCATTGCGGATGGTTGTAAAACGCATGAATCACCTTTTTACGATGCGGCTGAAAACCCACGCCGCGCCACGCTACCATGTCCTTTTTATCTTGATAGCGAACAGGATCGTCAATAAATTTAAAATGACGAACTTGATTAAGTTTCAACACCACTGAATTTTGGTTGTTACCAAAAATAGGGCGGCTTTTTATAAAGCTCGGTACATTGGGGATGTGTGTAACATCGCCATTGATGTAGTTAAACGCAAAACTGGAAGGGAAATAGCGTACAACTTGGCGAAGATCGAAAAAATACGTCCAGCCTTTCGTTTTTTTGAATGTATCGATGGTCGAGTAACTTTGTTCTCGGCTATCGACTGAAAACGGCGTTTCACACTTATTGTAATAGTTCACCCGCTCAAGACAGCGTTGCAGCTCTGCCTCGGTCAGATTCGAAAGTAAACGCTTGGCTTGTGCTCGATATACAAAGCGAGGGATAAGTGTCGAGAGAGCGTTTGAGAAATAATAAGGGAACTTACTGTCTTTCATTCAGTTTTTCCCCAATCGCGATGGCTACTGGCTTGGGAACGAATTGTTCGATACTTCCGCCATGAATCGCTACTTCTCTCACGATAGTCGACGATAAAAACGCAAACTCTTCTTCAGGAGTTAAAAATACGCTCTCGATTCCTGGTAATAGCTTTCGGTACATGTTGGTCAGTCCAAACTCGTATTCAAAGTCTACCGTTGTTCGTAAACCACGAATAAGAACCTTAGCTTTCTCATCTCTCGCGAAATCCACTAATAACCCGGAGAACCCCTTTACCGTCACACCAGGTAAATGCGCTACAACGTCCTGCATCAGTGCAACGCGCTCTTCCAATGAAAACATAGTGTTCTTCGATGGGCTTGCGGCTACGCCAATCACAACCTCATCAAACATTTCGTGAGTACGTTCTATTAGATTGAGGTGACCATTAGTCACTGGATCAAAAGTGCCCGGATAAATGACTTTCATATAATTTACTAAGTTATTCGAAACTGATTGAATTATTGAGGCTCGAACGCAAGATTACAACAACTTAAGCTCGATAATAGCTCGACTTACTTCTGACACTCACTACAAAAGAAGGTATTACGTTGGCCAATCTTTAGCTCTTGAAGTCGTTCGCCGCACTCTGGGCATGGCTCTCCTGCTTTTCCGTAAACCAATAACTCTTGTGCAAAGTAACCCGGCTTTCCATCGGCTTGCGCAAAGTCTTTCAGCGTAGTCCCACCTTGCGTAATGGCAATCTCAAGTGTCATTTTGATATTTTCAACAAGTAACCCCCACTCTTGAGAAGTCAACTTACCTGCGGGCCTTGAAGGGTGAATTCGAGATTTAAACAACGACTCATTCGCGTAGATATTTCCGACACCAACCACGACTTTGTTGTCCATGATGAACTGCTTGACGGCAACACGCTTATTTTTAGCTTTCTCCGCTACATATTCCGCATTGAACTCTTCAGTTAAAGGCTCAGGCCCCATGTTTGCTAGCACAGCATGTGACTCGCCAGGAGCACACCACAGCCATGCCCCAAAACGACGCGGATCGTTATAACGCAGTATTTTTCCACTGCTTAGTTTGAGATCCACATGATCGTGCTTTGCTGGCGGAAAGTCAGCATCTAGAACACGTAAAGACCCCGACATGCCCAAGTGAACAATGGCTGTACCTGTGTTTGTCTCGATCAGTAAGTATTTCGCACGACGGCTAATCGCACGGATCACCTGCCCTTCCAATTTTTTAAGCTCTGTAGGAATATCCCAGCGCAATTTAGGCGTTCGAAAAGTAAACGACTGGATCGTTTGTCCAACCATGTGAGGGCTAATCCCCATACGGCTCACTTCAACTTCTGGCAACTCAGGCATTAGATTCTCCAATTCACCGGCTAATAGTTCTCGCTGCTAGCATAATCGAAAAGAAAAACGATAAATAGGGAGGCTTATTAGGGGTATAGACGCAAAAAGGCTCTACTCTGGCATAAGGTAGTTTTCATCGACGGAGATAGCGACCCATTTGTCTTGCCAGGTTTTAAATAGCCAAAAATCAGGTAAACGAAAGAAAGTCACCCGCTGCGGCTCTTCGAGATCCTGATACCAAACTTCTACCGTTTCAGGTACCGTCAGGTTAGGTTTTAAATGATCGTACTGTTCTGAGGTGAGCTCGGTCCCTTCCAATGATTGCCAGTGTGATACAAGTTCACTGATCGGTGCATCAACTTTGATGTTGGATTGCCATCGTCCATCATGCAGTTCAAACTCCCAGCCACTATAGTACAAAGACTCCACCGTATAGTCGGAGCGAAGTACATTTGGGTAAGGGTCTGCTTGGTCTGTTAATAGGTAAGTTTTGATCCACATCGGCGCATTTAAGATCACTATAAACGCGATAATGCCCAGAATAAGAATATTGTTCCATCGGCGGCGACGAGCCGGACTCACACGCATAACCATCTCTACTCTCTTATCGTTATGAGTAAATTACCAAAGAGTATTGAGCTTGACTAGAACAACGGTGTGCAAGTGAGTAGGGAGTGGTGACTAAGCGGCAGAGAGCGATCAATCAAAAATTCGAGTATAGAGTCGGACCAGTAAAATAACTTCAGCAGTACTTTATAATCCGATGACGTACTGAACACTTTATCTTCAGCACTTTTATTCAGGTAATAAAAAACCCAACTCGAAAGTTGGGTTTTTCAATTCATCAAAGAGACTGAAACCAATTATTTGATTTTTGCTTCTTTGTACATAACGTGCTGGCGAACTACTGGATCAAACTTTTTGATCTCAAATTTGCCTGGCATGTTACGCTTGTTCTTATCAGTTGTGTAGAAGTGGCCTGTACCTGCAGAAGATACTAGACGGATTTTCTCACGAACGCCTTTCTTTGCCATTGCTTATTTCCTCTTAAACGTTTTCGCCACGTGCACGCATGTCTGCAAGAACAGTATCAATACCTTTCTTGTCGATGATGCGCATACCTTTAGCAGATAGACGTAGTTTAACAAAACGTTTTTCGCTCTCTACCCAGAAACGATGAGTTTGTAGGTTCGGCAGAAAACGACGCTTAGTAGCATTTCGTGCGTGTGAACGGTTGTTACCCGTTACTGGACGCTTACCAGTTACTTGGCATACTCGTGACATGAATGTCTTCTCCAAAATCGTTTCAGCTCGATATCAACCTTGGTGGCCGAACCTCTCTATCTCTCGAAAAGAAGTTAGAGGTTAAGAACCGCTATGGAAAATCCATACAAGGCTATCAAAGGTCGCGCATTATACTAACTTGATATGCATTGCTCAAGACCCGAACAGATCCTTTTTACAGGTTTTCGTGATCTTTTTTTAGACAGCAGATTTTTTTAGCAGTCCAAGCTGAATTCAGTTAAAAATTTAGTGGCGTGGATGATAGCAGATTTTTAGCAACTAACAACCTAAAAAACGCACAGTTACATCCAGCCTCTTTCAGCAAAAGAGACACTTTCCCCATCTCCGATGACGAAATGGTCCAAAATACGAATATCCACCAATGCTAATGCGTCGGTGAGACGCCTTGTAATCCTTCTGTCAGCTTGGCTCGGCTCAGCAACGCCTGAAGGATGATTGTGCGCCAAAATCAAAGCCGCCGCGTTATGATGCAGAGCACGCTTAACAACTTCTCTCGGATACACCGACGCTGCATCCAACGTTCCTTCAAATAAAATTTCATCTTTTATCACTCGGTGCTGGTTATCGAGAAAAAGAATATAAAAAGCCTCTCTTTGCCGATCCCTTAAAATAGAAGACAGATATAACTTAGTTTGGTCGGGGCTGGTTAAGGCATCACCACGCTTTAGCGTCTCCGCCAAGTAACGTTGTGTCATTTCTAGTACCGCTTGCAACTGAACATACTTGGCTTGCCCTAATCCTTTGTGACGACAAAACTCTTCTTCTGATGCTGAAAATAGTTGTCTGAGCGAACCAAAGTCTTGAATAAGGAAGTCTGCAAGCTCAATCACGTTCATTCCGCGGGTGCCTGTGCGCAAGAAGATGGCCAGCAGTTCGGCATCGGTCAAAGCTTGCGGCCCTCGTTGCAGTAGCTTCTCTCTGGGCATGGACTCATTTGGCAAAGCTTTCAGTATCATCTGATGTCCCTTTATATGGAAAGTGTCCCTATTCCACAAAACAAAAAGCGAAAGTCGAGTATGACTTTCGCTTTCTTCGTACCATCAGTGCTTTCCATGCAACTTAACAGTTCATCAGAGTTTAAAGTTGCCAACCAAGCCGTGAATTTCCGTTCCAGACTGTGATAGCTGCGTGCTGATTGACTCGGCATGCTGCAACGTCTCATTAATGTTGTTCACGATCTGTTGAATAGCCACTAAGTTTTGGTTGATGTCTTCTGCAACCGCACTTTGTTCTTCTGCGGCAGACGCGGTTTGAATACCCATATCTCGAATTGTTCCGATAGAATGATGAACACCAGAAAGAGATTGCTGAATGAGCGCGGACTCTTCCGCCGTTTTTACACCTCGTTTTTGGCTCACCGACATCGTACTGACCGCTCTTGATACACCATTTTGTAGCTGCTTGAGCATGTCGCCAATTTCATGAGTACTATTTTGTGTACGACTGGCTAACGAGCGTACTTCATCCGCAACGACGGCAAACCCTCGACCTTGCTCACCGGCTCTAGCCGCTTCAATCGCCGCATTTAGGGCCAACAAATTCGTTTGCTCGGCTATCTCGCCAATCACATCCAGCACTTTGGTTATTTTTTCGGTCTGTAAACTCAACTCAGAAATTGCATCTGACGTGCTGTCTATCTCCGTCACGAGTTCGGTAATGCCTTCTATTGCTTGCTCGACCTCATGCTGAGCGGCGGTGACTTGACTGTTGGCATCGTCAATTGCCTGCGCGGTCGCATTAGTATTGCTGGCTACTTCTTTGGCAGTCATGCTCATTTGCGTCACTGCCGTCACGACTTTGTCCGTCTCTAAACAGTGATCCTGCATTTGACCGCTCGCTTGGCTGGTCTGAGTGTTCAGGCTTTGAGAAACGGTCTGTACTGTCGTCGCAGAGCAATGAATGTCCTGCATCAGTGGGTGCAGCTTATCCATAAACTCATTAAACGCGGCCGCCACTTCACCGACTTCATCCTGACTTTCGACTTTTAAACGAGCCGTTAAGTCACCGCCGCCTGCGGCAACATCTTTTAATGAAGCCGCGACATGTTGTAATGGCTGAATGCCTTTAGACACCACGATACTGGTGAGAACACTGGTAATGATCAATCCAATAACGGAAATCAACACGGCAGATAACGTATGCTCTTTTAGCTCTTGAGTCTTTAACTCTCTGTGCATCGCAACTTGCTGGTCGATGTCATCAATATAAACGCCAGTACCTAAAACCCAGTCCCATTTCGATAGATATTCTGCATAGCCCAACTTAGGCGCTTGTGCGTCAATGGTCGGTTTGTGCCACGAGAAATAGAGGAACCCATCCCCTTTTTGAGAAGCGTCAATCAAGCCCGCAATAACTGCGACCCCATTTTCATCTTTTAAGTCGTAAAGGTTTTTACCCTCTAATGCAGGTTTGATGGCGTGCAACGTATTCACACCTTGAGAGTCGTAGGCAAAAAAGTAACCATCGCTTTCAAAGCGCATGGCTTTCAGAATTTCTTTTGCTGCCTCTTTATTACTTCCATTTACATCCGCGTCGTATAACGGTTTTATCGCCGTCACGCCCATCATCATGTAGGCTTGTAACTCTTTCTTTTTCGTTTCGATGAGCTCTTGCCTGTCTCTTGCTAGCTCCGCTTCCAAACTTTTACTGCTGTTGATGTAATACACCACTGAGATCAACGTAGTGATCAACAACAGCGGAATTAGGGTTATCAGCAGCAATTTGTTTCGACTTTTCAACACCATGGTTTCCACTACCTCTTTTTCTTTTCAGACTTGCAAACTCCGCGCAACTTGTCTGTGAGGTAGGCGAGAATTTTCCCTTCCTCGGTCAGATTAATACTCTGGAGTTTGATGTGAATTATCTTCTCGTTATATATGCTCGGGCGGTCAGACTTTGAATTGTGTTAAAATCCGGTCATCAAATTGGAGATCTCACATGCAAACACTAGCAGGAAAGAAAATTCTACTCGGCATCAGTGGCGGTATTGCCGCGTATAAATGTGCGGAGCTAACCCGTCGCCTCATAGAGAGAGGAGCGCAAGTTCAAGTTGTAATGACGAAAGCCGCAAAAGAGTTCATTACCCCTTTAACCATGCAAGCCGTTTCGGGCCGTCCTGTCTCGGACAGTTTACTAGACCCAGCAGCGGAAGCCTCTATGGGCCATATTGAATTGGCCAAATGGGCAGATTTAGTGCTATTAGCGCCCGCGACCGCGGACTTAATCGCGCGCATGTCCGCAGGCATGGGGAACGATTTACTTACTACGCTCGTGCTCGCGACGGATTCCCCTGTTGCTGTTTCTCCTGCGATGAATCAACAGATGTATCGCAATATCGCAACCCAAGAGAACATCGCTACGTTAGCGCGTCGTGGTATGCACATCTGGGGTCCTGCGGCAGGAGAGCAAGCCTGTGGTGATGTAGGACCAGGTCGAATGCTGGAACCAATGCAGCTAGTACATCTATGTGAACAGTTCTTTCAACCAAAATTGCTAGAAGGTAAGTCGATACTCATTACCGCCGGACCAACTCGCGAAGCGATTGATCCAGTGCGTTACATTACGAACCATAGCTCCGGGAAAATGGGCTATGCATTGGCGAGCGCCGCAGCGCAGATGGGAGCAAAAGTCACCCTCGTGAGCGGTCCTGTCAGTTTAAATACGCCCGTAGGTGTTGAGCGCATAAATGTTTCCAGTGCCCAAGAGATGCACGAAGCCGTTATGACACATGCAAACCAGCATGATGCCTTTATTAGCTGCGCTGCTGTTGCCGACTACCGCCCACAAACGATCGCGTCTCAAAAGTTGAAAAAGACAGAAGACAACGACGAAATGGTCATTAATATGGTTAAAAATCCTGATATTGTTGCATCTGTGGCAGCAATGACGGAGAAGCGTCCGTTTACCGTCGGTTTTGCGGCTGAAACCAATGATGTAGAGACCTATGCTCGAGGCAAGTTAACAAAGAAAAACCTCGATATGATCTGTGCAAACGACGTTTCGGTTGCAGGGCAAGGATTTAACAGCAACGACAACGCAATTACCCTTTACTGGCCTGAAGGTGAACTTGCGCTCGCTTTAGAATCAAAAGAAGCATTGAGCTTTAAAGTTCTCGAAAAAATGCATCAATTGATGTAACTAACGTTTGAAAGCCCTGCCAATTTTTTACAAAAGCTGGCATAAATTTGGTACAAAAATGACAACTAAGGGTGTTAAATCTCCCATTCCACCCTTAGTGGTCTAGTTTGAGGCGAAATAGCGTCTTATAATCCCCTCCGCTCAACTTTGTATTTTGAAAGGAAGTAACTAATGGCCGGCAGTAAAAAATCCAACCGTCGTGAAGAGATCTTACAAGCATTGGCAGAAATGCTTGAATCAACAGATGGCGCTTCACGCATTACTACGGCAAAACTGGCCAAGCAAGTCGGCGTTTCAGAAGCCGCGCTGTATCGTCATTTCCCAAGTAAAGCGCGCATGTTCGAAGGGTTGATTGAGTT
Organism: Vibrio sp. Vb2880; assembly: GCF_033337975.1. Lineage (NCBI taxonomy): Bacteria > Pseudomonadati > Pseudomonadota > Gammaproteobacteria > Vibrionales > Vibrionaceae > Vibrio > Vibrio sp. Vb2880. The sequence continues at coordinate 75,269 of NZ_JAWORT010000006.1, read as the reverse complement.
CATTGAAGAAGCCTTGATGACACGTATCAACCGTATTCTAGACGACGAAAAAGATACACTAGAGCGTATTCGTATGGTGATGCACCTTATTTTGGCGTTCTCTGAACGTAACCCAGGTCTGACACGCATTTTGTCGGGTCATGCTCTAATGTTTGAAAATGAACGTCTACGTGAACGCATCAATCAACTCTTTGAGCGTATAGAAACACAATTGCGCCAAATCCTGCGTGAACGTAAAATTCGTGAAGGGAAGTCCTTCCCTGTCGAAGAGCGCATCCTAGCCGCGCAAATTCTGGGACAAGTTGAGGGGAGCCTAAACCGCTTTGTGCGTAGCGACTTTAAATACCAGCCGACTGCAAACTTTGACGAGTACTGGGCGCTTTTGAGTGCACAAATAAAGTAAAAGACTATGAGTAAAGACAAATACACGCAGCCCGAGTTTTCTCTTTCACTTCTTCACCCTCGTAACTGGGGCGTATGGCTTGGTTTTGGTCTGTTGGCCATCCTCGTCAATATTCTTCCTTATCGGCTGCTGCTTTCATTAGGTCGTTCACTCGGTAAACTTGGCATGCGCTACGGTAAAAAGCGTGTCCACGTTGCTCAGCGCAACTTAGAATTGGCCTTTCCAGACAAAACACCTGAAGAGATTCAACATATTGTTGAAGAGAACTTCAAAAATACCGGTATGGCACTGATAGAAACCGGAATCACTTGGTTCTGGCCGACTTGGCGCTTTAAAAACCTGATCGTCGAGAAAGATCTCGGCGCACTGCGTGAAAAAGCCAAAGAAGGTAAAGGCGTCCTACTTTGTTGTGTCCATGCTCTAAATCTAGAGATCACTGCGCGTGCTTTCGCCGTGTTAGGCGTGGCCGGGTACGGCGCGTTTCGTCCGCATAATAATCCTGCTTATAACTTTATCCAGTATTGGGGACGGACACATAACGGCAATAAACTGATTGATCGTAAAGATGTAAAAAAGATGATTCGTGTTTTACGCAGCGGTGAGCGTCTGTTCTATTTACCGGATCACGATTACGGTCGCAAAAAATCAGTATTTGTGCCCTTCTTTGCCGTAGACGATGCGTGTACGACAACAGGCACGAGCATTCTGGTGTATACCTCAAAATGTGCGATCATCCCAGGCTCAGGGTTTCGCAATGACGAAGGGAAATACGACATCATCGCCGATAAGTGCATTGAAGCCGATTATCCACAAAAAGACGAAGTCGCCGCTGCCGCTTATATGAACAAGTATGTGGAAGAAGTCATTCTACGCGCTCCAGAGCAATGGATGTGGCTCCATAAACGCTACAAAACCATGCAAGATGAGCATGTCGAGAAAGGCATTCGCTATAAGTAAGTGGTCAAGGCGATGAATCCAAAAACAAAAAAGGGCAGATGAATATCCATCTGCCCTTTTTACTTTTTCAGAAAAAGTAACCAATTAAATGCCGTATTCTGCGCGGTACGCTTTGACTGCTTCTAGATGCTCTTTGTCTGTGCCTTTCTCTTCAAGGAAAGTCACAAGGTCAGTCAAGCTAACGATCGAGATGATTGCACAACCAAAGTCACGCTCCACTTCTTGGATCGCAGACAACTCACCTTTGCCTTTTTCTTGGCGGTCAATCGCAACCAACACACCAGCAAGGTCTGCGCCATTTGCTTGAATGATTTCCATCGATTCACGAATCGCAGTACCTGCTGTGATTACGTCATCCACTAGCATGATTCGACCTTCAAGCGCAGAGCCTACAAGGTTACCGCCTTCGCCGTGATCTTTCGCTTCTTTACGGTTGAAGCAGTAAGGCGTGTCGACGTCATGATGATCCGCCAGCGCGACTGCTGTTGTCGTCGCGATTGGAATCCCTTTGTACGCCGGACCAAACAGTACATCAAACTCAATGCCAGAATCAGCGAGCGCGGCTGCGTAAAAACGACCAAGACGCGCTAGGTCACGACCAGTATTGAAAAGACCAGCGTTAAAGAAGTACGGGCTTTTACGGCCAGATTTCAAAGTAAACTCACCAAACTTAAGAACTTCTTTCTCAAGTGCAAACTCAATAAATTCACGCTGGTATGCTTTCATTATTTTCTCTCTATGTCCTTGGTTTCTTGTGTCTCTTCTCGACAATCATTCATTTATCTATTGTCGAGATAAAAAAATAGCCCCCATAATGGGAGCTATCTAAATCAATTGGCTAACGCCGCCTTCTGCGCTGCGACAATTTCCGTAATGCCGACTTTCGCCGACTCGAGCAATGCCATCAGCTGTTCGTGACTGAACGGTTCACCTTCTGCGGTGCCCTGAATTTCAATCATCTTGCCTTCTTCGGTCATTACTACGTTCATGTCTGTGTCTGCCGCTGAATCTTCAACGTATTCAAGATCACACAATACTTCGTCGCCTAGTAAGCCGACAGAAACTGCCGCTACGTGGCCTTTCATTGGGTTTGCTTTTAGCTTGCCGCTATCTACTAGGTGTTGGAACGCATCGGCCATTGCAACACTTGCGCCGCTGATGGATGCAGTACGCGTACCACCGTCAGCTTGGATAACATCACAATCAACGGTGATCATGAACTCACCCATGGCTTTTAGATCGACAACAGCGCGTAGGCTTCGCGCGATAAGACGCTGAATTTCCATCGTACGGCCGCCTTGCTTTCCACTTGCCGCTTCACGACGAGTACGAGAATGTGTTGCTCGAGGTAGCATGCCGTATTCAGCTGTAACCCAGCCTTTACCTTGACCTTTTAGCCAACGTGGCACAGATTCTTCGACGGTCGCATTACACAACACTTTGGTGTTACCGAACTCAACTAGCACTGACCCTTCAGCGTAAGCTGTGTAGTTACGAGTAATTTTGATAGGGCGAACTTGATCCGCCTTGCGATCGTTTGGACGCATGGGCATCTACCTTAAATATGAGGAGAAGACGATTTGGTTGGGCGAAGATTATAACGGAATCGATTCCGGATTCATAGGTTACGCCGCTGGCACAACATAAACAATCCATACATCCCGCGCACCTATCGACGCAGCGTGATACACTCTTGAAGTAATTTTCAAAAAATGAAGACAGGAAAATTCGATGATTTACAGTATGACAGCGTATGCACGCAAAGAAGTAAAAGGCGATTGGGGTTCTGCGGTATGGGAAATCCGCAGCGTGAACCAGCGTTATTTAGAAACATACTTCCGCATGCCAGAACAATTTCGCGGGTTAGAGCCCGTTTTACGTGAGCGCTTTCGTAAGCGCTTAGCGCGAGGCAAAGTAGAATGTAATCTGCGTTTTGAAGCAAACCCTGCCGCAAAAGGTGAGCTTAGCATCAATGAAGCGCTTGCTAGCCAGGTAATTAAAGCCGCTGAACAAGTCATGCACATGACTGGTGAACTGAGCCGAATCAATCCATTTCAAGTCATGCAATGGCCGGGGGTAATGGAAACGCCAGAGCAAGACATGGATGCGGTAAATAAAGTGCTACTAGAAGCGTTTGATGGCGCAATGGATGAATTTATTGAAGCGCGCGCTCGTGAAGGCGAGAACATGAAGGCGCTGATTGAGCAACGCCTAGAAGCGATCACATCAGAAGTTGTGAAAGTGCGCGCACGCATGCCAGAAATACTAGAGTGGCAACGTGAGCGTCTGTTCTCTAAATTTGAAGATGCGAAAGTAGAGCTAGACCCATCTCGCGTTGAGCAAGAGCTTATCCTTCTGGCACAGAAATCAGACGTAGCAGAAGAGCTAGACCGTCTTGATTCTCACGTAAAAGAAACCACGAACATTCTGAAAAAAGGTGGCGCAGTGGGTCGTCGTCTAGATTTCATGATGCAAGAGTTCAACCGTGAATCGAACACGCTAGCGTCGAAATCCATCAGCACCGACATCACCGCATCGGGCGTTGAACTGAAAGTTCTAATTGAACAGATGCGTGAGCAGATCCAAAACATTGAATGATCTAAAAGTCATCGAGTATTTGAAACAAAAAAGCCCCGCTAATACGGGGCTTTCTTTTATTCGTCTTTTTCCAAGGTACTGTTATCAACGTAGGGCCAATAATGGTGCCCAATTCTGATCAGCAAAGTAGCCGCAGCCAAAATAAACGCAGCCAGAGATAACCACACAACCAAAACTGCATCCAGCTCTTTCATTCCGAGAGTGATATAGCGGGCGATCGCCATCATCGCGATGTAGATAGGATAGCGTACCGGAATTTTACCGTTCATCACGAACTGCTGCACCATGGCGAGCACTTCCAGATAGATAAACATCAACAGAATATCTGTGAGTAAGACACGCTTCTCTACAAATACGTGCACAAACTCTTGCATCATGGCGTACAACGTCGCCAAGGTAATAGAGACTAATAATACCGCCTCCAAAATATGGAAGATTCTCAGGAAAGGTCGACTAAAGGATTTCGGTAAATTCGACGGCATGGTCCATTATCCAAACAAAGAAAATAGGCCTTGAGTTTAGCATGCAACGATCTTCAATCAATCAGAATAAACATCAGTGTAAATCGACTCCAAGTCCTGGCATTTGCTTATAAAAACGCTCCGCTTATTTGGCGGAGCGCTTTTGTGTTATAGGACCTGTGGCATCACTTACGCCACTTGCTGCTTTTTTTCAGCTACGCGCTTTTTCTTCCGATATTTAGGGTGAGTGATCGGAATCGCAGATAGGAGTTTTTTGGTGTATTCGTTTTGCGGGTTTGCATAAATTTCTTTAGCACTGCCTGCTTCTACCACTTTGCCAAAATACATCACGGCAACTTTGTCAGAAACATGTTTCACCACCGAGAGATCGTGAGAGATAAATATGATCGCCAAGTTCATTTCTTGTTGCAGTTGTAGCAATAGGTTCAAGATTTGCGCCTGTACCGACACATCTAACGCAGATACCGATTCATCACAAATCAGCAGTTTAGGCTTCAATGCAATCGCGCGAGCGATACCGATACGCTGGCGCTGACCGCCGGAGAACTCATGCGGGTAACGGTTTACTGCCGTTTCTGGTAATCCCACTTTGATTAAAAGTTCTTTTACCCACTGTTTACGCTCTGTTGGCGTGCCAATTTTATGAATAACAAACGGTTCTTCCAGAATCATACCGATGGTATGACGCTGATTGAGTGACTCCATTGGGTCTTGAAAGACGATTTGCATGTCTTTACGCAGCGAGCGCATCTCTTTAACAGACAATTTAGTGATGTCTTTACCTTCAAAGAAAATCTTACCTTCTGTTGGCTCGTATAACTTTAAGATCGTGCGACCAAGGGTGCTTTTACCACAACCTGACTCACCAACTAGCCCCAGTGTTTCACCTTCAGAAACAGACAGTGAAACTCCGTCTACCGCTTTGATGGTGTAGCCTTTCTTGAACAGCCCTTTACCAGAAACAAAGTGCTGCTTAAGATTTTCAATTCTTAATACTTCTTTTGCCATAACATCCTCTTTTATGACTGGTTCACTTTGCCCAGTTAACTGGCAAACATACTGGTATCAATAGGCTTGATATCGATCATCTGCTTCGGCTCATTATCTAAGCTCGGCATCAATCCCATTAAACGCTCTGTGTATGGGTGCTGCGGGTTATCAAACAACTCAAAAATTTCTGCTTTTTCGACAATACGCCCGCCATACATCACGGCAACATCATCACACACTTCTGCCACAACCCCGAGATCGTGAGTGATGAAGATCATCGCCATGCCCGTTTCTTCCTGAAGCTCGTTCATCAGTTCAAGGATAGACGCCTGAACCGTAACATCCAACGCTGTAGTCGGTTCATCACAAATCAGAATATCCGGCTTACAGGCCAATGCCATCGCGATCATGACACGCTGGCGCATACCACCAGATAGGTTATGGGGATACTCATTCAATCGCTTCTCTGGCATTGGAATTTTTACTTTTGCCAGCATTTCAATCGAGTACGCCTCCCGCTCCTTTTTGTCGAGCTCAGGTCGATGGAGCTCAAGCACTTCACATATTTGACGACCAATGGTGTGCACTGGGTTGAGCGCAGTCATCGGGTCTTGGAAGATGATCGAAATGCGATCGCCACGCATGGCGTACATCTCTTCCGCAGGCAAATCAACTAGGTTGGTGCCGCGATAATTCACTTCACCTTTAATGATGTTGCCATATGGCTTAGGTAATAGCCCCATGATCGACATTGAAGTTACGCTCTTGCCACTACCTGACTCTCCCACCAGGCCGAGTGTACGTCCAGCTCTCACATCAAAGTTCACACCATGCAGAACCTTCACTGGCCCATCATCGGTGGTAAATTCAACTTCGAGATCTTTAACACTTAGGATTACATCGTTTTCCATAACCAATCCTTACAGCTTATAAGTGTCATCTACGACAACAACAGGTTCAAAAGCTTTGCCTGATTTCATCGCTTGTTTCGTTTCTTTTTTGATATCACTATCAATCCAGTAAGTGCCATCGCCTATGATTGAACCACTGAACAGCGCCTCTGTCATGCGATTCATTGGCTTATCTGGAAACTTTAACCAGCGCCAGTGACCATAGCGGACATAAGGAACCATGTAGCCTGGGACGATAACGTGAGCATCAATGATGTCACGCTGAATCTCATGACCTAGCTGGATCTTTTTATCCATATCCATGCCAAAACGATACTCGATGATCTTTTCATCCAGTTCTGGCGTGCTGTAGTTTGTGAAAGAGTTAGTTTGCGGCTTGTTCGCATTGACTGAATGGAAGTACTCCCAATACGTTGGGATCTCAGACGTACCCATATCTAAGAAAGCCAAATCGTGCTTTTTCTCACGTACGTATTTGAACATGGATGAGCCATCAACTAACTTGAGCTCAATATCCAGCCCTGCTAGCTTGGCTTGCTCACGCAAAAAGGCAATACGAGGAGTATGAACAGGTGTTCCGTAGGTCAGCTCGAAGCTTAAGCGCTCACCTTTATCATTGACACGAATACCATCAGAACCAATTTTGTTAAAGCCTGCGGCTTCGAATGCCTCGGCCGCTTTTGCGGGATCAAACTTCGGTGCCTTAGCATCTGGTAGGGTGTATTTACCATGACCATAACCGGTCGGGTTCGGTTTACGGGAGTAGTCGCCACGCATGACATTCTCTATCATGCCATCAAAGTCAATCGCGTAAGTAATGCCCTTGCGAATGTTTAAATCATCCAGCAAAGGCATCGCGGTGTTCATCCATACACCACCAGCCCCAACTGGGAATTGGTTGTAACCCCAGAACTTTTGAATGTATCCCTTTTGGTAAGGTTCCGTATTCGATTTATCATGCCATAAGCTTGGTAAAACAAGACCAAATGCGTCCAGCTTCCCTTTCTCAAAGTGCTTCATCGCGATATCACTGTCGCGAATCACTGTGATGCGGATTTTGTCGACATTATAACGATGTTGATAATACTTATTGCTGTAACCCCACCAGTCTTCACCGACATGTTTGAAGGTAACACTTTTACCTTTTTTAATGTCATCTAGGTAGTATGCACTGGTCGTTGGTTCACTTTTAAAATTGTAGTAGCGGACAAAGTTGTCATGTATACCGTCACCATTTTCATCTTTTGAAGGGTTAGCATAAAAATGTGCGGGGCGTGGGCGCAGAGCCCCCATTCGTAACAGCAACTCTTCCGGATTGAACTCTTTCGCCGCCTTAACAGCAAACGTATGAGTGTCGTACTTGATAACATCCGCAATCGTTTTGTTGTAGTAATCGTTGTACCAAGGTTCCAAGATGTCCTTGGAACGATAAAACTTCAGCATGAACACGAAATCGTCGGCAGTCACAGGTTTGCCGTCCGACCATTTGGCTTCAGGGTTGAGTTTAAAATAGACCGTTTTGTTGTCACCTGCTAACGCCCACTCGTTAGCAAGCTCAGGGATGAACTCTAAAGTATCTGGGTGGCGGACCACCAAGCCTGGTGTTTCATCTAAGATAAAAGAACGTAGCCCTGCATTAGCGTCTGGACCAACACTACGTAACGTCTGCGGGAAACTTGACATAAAGGTGCGATAAGTCCCTCCACGTTTCGCTTCTGGCGAACCATATTGAGGCTCATCCCAGTTTGTTTGCCAGTTTAAGTCTGTCGGAAGCGTTGCTGACATTGCACCAAAACTCAGGGCGCTCAGCGTGGACGCTAAAAATAATTTCTTCATAAAACTTCCCTTTTTATGTTTTGCTCACAATGCTCGCTTAAACATAGCGTGTGAATTTTTTCGGGTCGAAAGCCGCTCGAATGGCTTCACCAATAAAGGTCACCATTACCAGAACCAGAACTATAGAAGTCACTACTGACGCAACAATCCATGGCGAATCTAAGTTTGACTTACCTTGTTGCAGTAGTTCACCCCAACTTGGCGTTGGTGGCATCAAGCCTAATCCTAGGTAATCGAGAGCAGTCAGTGCTGTGATGTTAGCTGCAATAGTGAAAGGCGCTAGGGTTACAATCATCACCATCGTATTTGGCAAGATGTGATTAAACAAGATACGTCCGGTCGATGCCCCTAAAGCACGAGCCGCCATTACATATTCTCGTGCCGCTTCTTTATAGGTCATGGTCCGCATGTACCATGTCATACCCATCCAAGTGAAAAGCACGTTAATAGCGACAAAGAGAGCAAACGTCGGCTGAACGATTGAGACAAGAATCATAATGACGTACAAAAACGGGACCATTGACCAGATTTCGATAAGTCGCTGTACAAACAAGTCAAATTTACCGCCCCAAAAACCCATAGCACAACCGACTGCAGTACCGATCGCGTAGGAAATGGCCATCGTAAGCAACGCAAATCCCATCGCCGTTCTGAATCCGTAGACGAGTCGCGCCAAAATATCGCGACCTATCACATCTGTACCTAAATAATGCTTATTTTCGGCACTAGGTGCTGTTGGCGGGAAATCACCACTAAAATCTTGTTCGTATGGGTTCCACGGCACAAGCGGCAAAATAACAAAGTTGTCGCCCCCTTCAGCCTCAAACGCTTTTTGCAGTACACGATAATCGGTTTCACTGGATGACTCTTGGCCGAATTCGCTACCTAAACGTACGTCACTGACAACAGGAAAATAGTAGCTACCATCGTACTTGACGACTAGCGCTTTACTGTTGATCAAAAGTTCGGCGAATAGAGAAAGGATCAACATGATAGAAAGAGCAACAAACGACCAATAGCCTCGTTTGATCTCTTTAAAGTGACGAATTTTCTTTTGAGTTAATGGACTAACTTTAATCATGTTACGCTCCAAACTTCACACGTGGGTCGACTAAAGCAACACAAATATCTGAAATGATGTTACCAATGAGAAGTAACAACGCATTAATGGCGACAATACCCATAACAACAGGGTAATCACGCTCCATGATTGATTCGTAACCCAATAAGCCAATGCCATCAATATTGAAGATAACTTCAATCAGGAAAGCACCGGTCATGAAGAACAACAAAGAGTTACCAAAGTGACTCGCGATTGGAATTAAGCTGTTACGCAACGCGTGCTTACGAACTGCTTTTTTGAAAGGTAATCCTTTCGCAATTGCGGTGCGGATGTAATCTGAGGAAAGGTTTTCCATCAGGTTATTTTTCATTGTCATCGTCAGCGTGGCAAAATCACCAATGAGGTAACAGATCAAAGGCAACACCGCATGCCACATAATGTCTTTAGCGCGTTCAAAGAAGGTTTCGTAATCGTCGAAGTCATCGCCGACAAAGCCTCCCATCGGAAACCATTCCAAGTGATAACTAAATAACGTGATCAGCAATACACCCACCACATAACCTGGTAGCGCGTAGCCTACGAAAATGAGTACTGAAGAAGCGGAATCAAACACAGAACCGTGCTTGAGTGCCTTATAGTAACCAAGAGGAATCGAGATAAAATAACTAATAAAGAAGGTCATGCCGCCATAAAACAACGACACTGGCAAACGCTCTGCGATCATGTCCGAGACAGGCTCGTAGTAACGCGTCGACTCGCCAAGATCTAGCATTACCAAACGACTTAACCACTCGACGTACGCTTCCGTTACTGGTTTATCCAGGCCATAAAACGCATTCAGCTCCGCGATTTGATCGTCAGAAAGGGCCGTATTACCACCCGCAGACGTCATTGATGCGGCGCCGTCCCCCTGGGACTGCATTTGTGACAACATGCGTTCAACAGGTCCGCCAGGCACGAAACGAGTGATAGCAAAGATGAGAATAGTTATCCCAAGAAACGTTGGGATAACCAACGCCAAACGGCGTAAAAAGTACGACAGCATATACAACTTGCTCCTTGTCTACTGTCCAGTTCAAACGGAGTGAAAGAGGATATTTTCCGCCCAAAATGGTGCATATTTATCTCGTAGTAACTAAAACTGTTGAAGCACACTCCCTGCGCCTCAAGAGCTAGACTTTTCTACTACTGCAATAATTTCAGCGTCATATTTATCTTGAATCCACATCAGCTTCAAGTGTTTGAAACCAAAACATGACAAACTTCCTTCGATGTCGAAAAACAGAAATGTTTTTGTAAAAAATTATAAAAAACTACAAAAATAATTCATACAGAATATCAATCTAGGCTGTTTAGAGCCAAAACCCTACATAAAAATGCACCCTACACACATAAATAGACACATAATCCAAGGTTATATTTGACCTAAAAATACGAGTGAGCCCTTTAACCGCAATGGGTATCATATTTTGATACCACCTAATAAGTTCGAGCTAACAAAGTATGGATTCGATATAAAACTCATCTCAGAACAATTCACTGGAAAAATATCTTTTTCCAGATTCAATTACCCACTAAAAAACCATAGGCAAGATAAGTCATTAAAGTTTATAAGAAACACAAAATACGGTGTTTTATTGAAATTTAATATCGATCCATAAACATTATTCGGTTTTTTATTCCGCCTTTTAAATAAAGCCTGGTTATTTACATCTTTTTTACATTTAAGCATCCCCGTTTACCACTGGTTTGACTTCCTTTTTTCATCTCGGTTATACATTGGCCGAACGTTAACGAAATATTAACGTCACATTTGGCCGCTATGCGGCCAGACATAGGAAATAATAATAATCGGAGCAACAAGGATGTATAAAAACACAACCGCTTTATCTGTTGCGATAAGCCTTGCTTTGGGGACAGCAGCAGTTGCAGCCCCAGCAACAGCACTGGCAGAAGAGCAACAAGTTGAAAAACTTCAAAAGATGAAAGTTACTGGTTCGCGTATCTCCACGACGGATATGGAAGGTCCTTCACCAGTTACTGTTATTAATAGTAAAGACATTGAGTCTAAAGGCTTTAACAGCGCGCAAGACGTATTGAACAGTTTGACCCAAAACACAGGTGGTGTAATGGCTCAAACAGACTCTTTCTCGTTTACACCAGCAGCGCAGTCAGTCAACTTACGTGGCCTTGGCGCGTCACGCACATTGATTCTTATTGATGGCCGTCGTCTTCCTCAATACCCGCTAGCACAAGATGGTACATCTAACTTCCAAGATATCGGCCAAATCCCTGTCGCCGCTATTGAGCGTGTTGAAGTAATGACCGACTCAGGTTCTGCTATCTACGGCTCCGACGCAATCGGTGGTGTCGTAAACTTCATTTTAAAGAAAGACTTTGATGGCGTTTCTGTAAAAGTACGCGCGGGTGACGCGACGGATGGTGGTTACCAAAATGGTCGTTTAGACGTTGTAGCTGGCAAAAACTTTGACGACAAACGTATTCTCTTCGTTGGCCAATTTGCGGGCAACGAAATGCTAAAGCAATCTGACCGAGATGATTGGGCTGGCGATGACGGTTCTAGCCGTTCTCAGCTAAGTGGCTACTCTAGCTACGGTGCAAACTTTGAAGGCGCCAACGGAACACTTCTAACACCAGCTGATGCTGGTTCTTCATGTAAAGAAGTCGTTGGTGATGCCGCGATTGAACGAGCGGATGGAAAGTGTGGTGTTAACCGCTCTGCATACCGAACATTAAAACCAGAAAACAAACAAGTAGACCTACTTTTACGTGGTGAAATGGACATTAACGACAATGTCACTGCCATGGCAGAAGCCCGTTTTGGCTACAAGTCTACAGAATCTGAATTCGAACCTAACCCTTACAGCGTTGAAGTTGATGCCACTCACTTCCGCGGCGAAGGCGAATACACTCGCCGTATGGTCGAATTTGGACCACGCGAAAGTAACACTGAAGCCGATTCTTTTGGCTTAACCTTAGGCTTGAACGGCCTGCTTGCTGATACGTATGATTGGGACCTATCCGCTGGTTACTCTGAGCAAAGCGTTGAAACAAGCAACCCAGCAATCTTCCTAACTCTCGACCAAGCTGTACAAAATGGTGATGTCGATCTTCTAGGGCCTATCTCTCAAGACGTTGTAGACAAATACAGCGGCACTTCAAGCAAAGAAGCCTACTCAAAGCTTTACTCTGTTAACGGCTCACTGGCTGGTGATTTGGTTGAACTTCCTGCAGGTATGTCTGGCTTTGCTGTTTATGGTGAATGGAACCGTACTGACTACAATGAGACGATTGATGCTACAACAGCAGCTGGTGGTTTCTCTGGCCTAGGTGGAACATCAGGCGGCGGTGACCGTGATCAGATTGGTCTTGGTGTTGAAGCTCTTATTCCTATCATTGAAGATTTAGAAATGACTGTCGCTGGTCGTTACGACCACTACTTCGACGACTCGGCAACTGGTGGCGCATTCACTCCTAAAGTAGCCCTAGCATACCGTCCTACTGACACCCTATTGCTACGTGGTAGCTACGGTCTAGGCTTCCGAGCTCCAGACTTGAAGCGACTATTTGGTGATCAAACTCGAGGCTTTGGTTCTGGTTTTGACCCTGTGCTTTGTGCCAACGCTGGTGGTAGCGGCCCACAAGATAAAGACAAGTACCCAGAGTGTGATACTCAGTACTTCGATACGCTTAATGGCCCTAACTCAGAGCTGAAAGAAGAAACAAGTACAAACATTAACTTGGGCCTAGCGTGGGAGCCTGTGGATGATCTTGGTGTAACCGTTGACTGGTACCACATCAAGATGGAAGACGTCGTAACTGCACCAACTTACCAAGATGTAATTAACGATCCAGGTAAATACCCAGGTACTGAAGTCGTTCGTAACCCAGATGGCACCATCAAGTCGGTATCCTATGGTCCAGTGAACCAGTCGTATGAAGAGCGTTCTGGTATTGACCTAGCGATCAAATACGCATACGACACTAATGAGTTCGGTTCATTTAACACGCGTGTTGCTGTAACGAAGATCTTGATTGCTGAATATCAAGAAAACGACAGCGAGCCTGTAACGGATGAAAGAGATTTCATGCCTGAATACACCGCAACGTTAAATCTTGGCTGGGCATATGAAGATGTCGCTATCAACCTATTTGGTAAATACCGCGACCGTATGTGTTCAAGCTACGCAAACCGTTACTACTTTGATGACTGTGATTCTGCTAAAAAAGCGGGTTACAAAGCAGAAATCGCTAGTATGACAACGTGGAACCTAACGGCTTCTTACCAATTCAACGAGAGTGGTCGTGTAACTCTTGGTGCTATCAACATGTTTGACAAAGTACCGCCTGCAGATCCTCTAAGCGATACCTCTCCATTCTATGCAACTGGGTATGACGATCCAATCGGACGTCAGCTATACGTCGAGGCATCATACGACTTCTAAAAAATATTTGGCGCGGGTTTTCCGCGCCCTTTTCGACTGACTAAAACACTGACAAGGATGCAACCATGAAATTCAAGGAATTTGGTCTCAGTGCCATAGCTGCAGCATTGCTTACTATCAGTAGTAGCTCTATAGCGGCCAACTCTGGTGCTGTCGTTTCCACACAAGCAAAAGCAAATCAATCTTCAGAAGCTTCGCAACAAAAAATCGACAATTATGCCGAAAGTACTGAAGGCATGCTGGCAGAATATAAAGGCTTACTACGTCAAATCGACAGCATGAAAGTCTACAACGAGCAAATTAACCGTATGGTTCAATCACAGCAAGGTGAATTGGACTCATTAAATAACCAAATTGCTCAGATCGATCAAACGGCAACAGAAGTAGTGCCACTAACACTTAAAATGATCGATGCACTCGATGAGTTTGTGACTCTCGATCTGCCTTTCCAGAAAAAAGAACGTAATAAACGTGTCCAAGAACTGCGTCGTCTCATGGATCGCGCCGACGTAACAACTTCTGAGAAATTCCGTAAAGTGATGGAAGCCTACCAAATTGAAGAAGGCTTCTCTCGCTCAATTGAATCTTACAAAGCTAGCCTAGATAGAAATGGGGAAACCGTGACTTACGACTTCCTACGTATTGGTCGCACGGCGCTTTTATTCCAATCTCCAGACGGTGGTGAGACAGGTATGTGGAACCAACAAACACGTCAATGGGAAACATTACCGGAAAGCTACCGCATAGCGGTACAGCAAGGCCTTCGTATCGCGAAGAAGCAAGCGCCACCAGCGCTAATCAAATTGCCTGTATATGCTGGGGAGGAATAAGAGATGAAAGGATTCAAAACTCTAGCCGCTGGTCTACTAGCGAGCTTATTTATGGTTTCAGGCGTACAAGCAGAAACGCCTAAAAACCTATCTGAACTACTCAAAAACGTAAAATCAGAAAGCATCGTTGAGTCAAAAGAGAACAAAGCCCGTGAAGCTGAGTTCAAGAACAACCGAGATAAGCAAGCGGCATTATTGCAACAGGCTCGTGAAGAGCTAGCTTCACAGCAAGCACTGGGCGATCAACTTAAAGCGACATTTGATGAAAACGATAAGCAGCTGACTGAACTAACAGAAACCTTACGTGTTCGCTCTGGTACTTTGGGCGAAATGTTTGGTGTGGTCCGCCAATATGCGGGCGAGTTTAAGGGCTTATTTGCTGCCTCTCAAAACGCTGTTCAGTTCCCAGAGCGTGACGCTCTACTAACGAAACTGGCTGAAAGCAAAGAACTGCCATCAACACAAGAGCTAGAAGCATTCTGGCATACCATTCTTCAACAAGTGGTTGCCTCAGGCGAGACAGTAACAACCCAAGCAACGGTTGTTTATGGCGAAGGTAAAGAAGCGGTTCGCGATGTTACTCTTGTCGGTGAATTTAACGCGATTGCCGATGGTAAGTACGTTACTTATGTACCTCAAACAGGTAAGTTCGAAGAACTCTCTCGACAGCCTCGCACCAATATTACACGTCATGTTGCGGGCTTTGAGTCAGCGTCAAACAGCTATGAGCCACTGTTTATTGACCCATCCCGTGGTGTAATTCTGTCTCTACTTGTACAAAGCCCTACCGTTCAAGAACGTATTGATCAAGGTGGCATTGTAGGTTACGTCATCCTTGGTATGGGTGCAGTTGGCGCTATCATTGCTCTAGTTTGCTTCCTACGCCTTCAAGTGATTGGCGGTAAAATGCGTAAGCAAGCGAAATCAGAAACCGTGATTCCTGGTAACCCTCTGGGTGAAGTTATCCAAGCTTACCAAGAACACAAAGGTGACAACCTTGAAGATCTTGAAGCGAAACTGGACGAAATCATCCTACGTAACGCACCGAGCATTGAACGCTTTATCAGCTCAATCAAACTGTTCGCTTCTGTAGCACCACTTCTAGGTCTACTGGGTACGGTAATGGGTATGATCGGTACGTTCCAAGCAATCACACTATTTGGTACAGGTGATCCTAAGCTAATGGCTGGCGGTATCTCTGAAGCACTTGTTACTACGATGCTTGGTCTGGTTGTCGCAATTCCTCTACTGTTCCTGTACACCATCGTACACAGTAAAGGTCGTCGTTTGGTTCAAACTCTTGAAGAACAGAGTGCAGGCTTCATCGCTCGCTATCAGGAAAAACTACATAAAGCCGAAAGCTAAGGAGGCGTTATGTGGTGGTTAGTTGGAGAACTTGAATCAATTAGGCGCTTCTTGGGAATGGGTGGCGATGTACTCGTCGCCATCTTCATCCTCAGCTTTATGCTTTGGGCAGTATTGTTAGAACGTTGGTTCTATTTTGCTGCCGTCGCTCCAAAAGCCATGAAAAAAGCCGTTGGCTCATGGCAGGGGCGATCAGAGCACCAGAGCTGGAACGCTAAGATGATCCGACAAGAAATTGTTTCTCGTCAGGACATTGAGAATAAAAAGGGCCTGCCAATCGTGAAAGTGTTGATTGCGCTTTGTCCCTTACTGGGTTTGCTCGGCACCGTTGTTGGCATGATCCAAGTATTCGACATCTTAGCGGTAACAGGAACAGGAAGCCCTCGAGCAATGGCCTCGGGGATCTCAAAGGCAACAATCCCAACTTTAGCCGGGATGGTGGCTTCTCTATCAGGACTGTTCTTTAGTTCACGTCTTGATCATTTAGCCAAAGTCACAACGCAAAAGCTGGAAGATAAGCTAAAGCATATTGCCTGAGTAAATGGAATTAGAGGTATAGGTCATGAAAAGACGCTATAGCAGTGATAGCAGTGATGAAACCGCTATCGATATGACACCGATGCTCGACATCGTATTCATCATGTTGATCTTCTTTATCGTAACAACATCGTTCGTAAAAGAAGCTGGTCTAGAAGTAAACCGCCCGACGGCAAGCTCTGCGCAAACCGTGAAAAAAGGTAACATCATGGTCGCAGTTGGTGCGGCGGGTGATGTTTGGGTTGATAAACGCCGCATCGAAGTGGACGCGGTTCGCGCGAATATTGAACGTCTTCGTGCAGAAAGCCCTGATGGCGCAGTTGTTATCCAAGCCGACACAGAAGCAAATGCTGGCGTAGTCGTGAAGGTTATGGACCAGATCAAAATGGCAGGTGTAGAAAGCATCTCCATTGCCGCAACCAATAAGGATTAAGCTTATGCGGTATCTGGCCTCAATTGCACTGGCGCTCATTGTCTCCCTCGGGTTGTTCTGGGGGATGGACAAGCTAGTAAACAAAGAGCGCCACGAGTTAGTGTCGAATGATGACCTGCGTATGGTCGAGTTTATTCGCATTAAACCAGACGAAAAAATACAGGAGAAAAAACGCGAACTTCCAAAGCCACCACCGCCTAAGCGTCCGCCGCCGCCGCCAGAAATGAAAGTGACAGCGACAGTAAAACCGGTGATGGAGCAGACCCCAATGGATATGCCAAAGCTTGACCTACCCGTAAATGTTACAGGTGGTTCGGTGCTTGGACATTATAGCCAGGGTGGAGGTGCGCAACTCGCGGGTAGCGGAGGTCCAACACCTCTAGCGACATTCCAACCTCAAATGCCTAGGAAGGCTGCGAAAGCAGGAATAGAAAAAGGGGTCGTCTTATTAGAGTTTACTGTAAACGCACGTGGTGCCGTAGAGGACATCAAAGTTCTTAAAGAGCAACCACGACGCTTAGGCCTCGGTCGAGCGGCAAGAAAAACAGTCTCTAAATGGACATTTAAACCAAAATTGGTTGACGGGAAACCTGTTAGCTCGCGCCTATCGCAAGAAATAGAGTTCTCAACCAATTAAGGAGTCACGATGAAAAGTTTATGGAAAAGCAAAGTGGCTTCTTTAATTCTCTTCGCAGGAGTGGCAATGGCCGCTCCTACGATGGCAAAAGAAGCTCCTCAGTTATCAGATCGGACATTTCGAACCGTTAACAAAGTGCAAGAGTTGATCGCAACTGAAAAATATTCAGCAGCAAAAGAAAAACTAGCAAGCGCTTTAGAAAGCACAAGTTCGAAAAAATACGACCGAGCAGTTTTACTTCAGCAGACTGGCTTTTTGTATTCGCTACAAGACAATTATGTGCAAGCAGCAAAATACTTTGCCGAAGCATTACAGCTCGACGCACTTCCCGTTCCTGTTGCTCAACAAGTTCGCTACAGCTTGGCTCAGCTTTACCTAGCTGAAGAAAAGTATACGTTGTCTGTAAAAACGATGAA
Organism: Vibrio sp. Vb2880; assembly: GCF_033337975.1. Classification (NCBI taxonomy): domain Bacteria; kingdom Pseudomonadati; phylum Pseudomonadota; class Gammaproteobacteria; order Vibrionales; family Vibrionaceae; genus Vibrio; species Vibrio sp. Vb2880. The sequence goes on along the minus strand of NZ_JAWORT010000006.1, from coordinate 57,345 downwards.
GGAATGGTTCAAGGTTGCAGAAACAACCAAAGAGAAGCCTCAAGCTCATGCTTATATCACGTTAGCGAGCGCTTATGTTCAGTTGGAAGATTACAAAAATGCAATCCCGCCAACCAAAAAAGCCATCGCGATGAGCAAGAGCCCAAGTGAGTCTTGGTACTTAATTCTCGTTGCATCTCACTACGAGTTAGGCCAGCTGAAAAGCGTTGCCAGTGTACTCAAAACTCTGACTTCAAAGTACCCTCAGAAAAAGCGTTACTGGATGCAACTTTCTGGTGTCTACATGGAGCTAGGTCAAGAACGCAACTCTCTAGCCACCCTAGAAATGGTTTACAAAATGGGGAAACTAGAAGGAGAGAAGGAATATTTACGCTTTGTAAACTTCTTGGCTTATCAAGGTATTCCATATAAAGCAGCCAAAACTCTTGAAAAGGAAATGGCAGCTGGAAACATTGAAAAGACGAAGGAAAACTATGACCGCCTAGCCAGTTTCTGGCAGCAAGCTAAAGAGCTAGATAAATCAATTCTCGCTTATAAAAAGTCATATAACCTCGCTCCTTCTGCTAAAACGCAAATTCAGATTGCTCGCTTAATGATACAAGACAAGCAGTATTCTGAAGCAACTCGTTTTGTAGAAAGCGCGGCATCCAGTGCCTCTAAAGAGCAAAAGGCAGAACTTGAATACATTCGCGGGATGGCCTATTTCGAGCTTAAGCAACCACAAAAGGCCTTGCAGGCGATGAAAGGCGCTGCTCAATCGCCAAAATTCAGGTCAACCGTTAGCCCTTGGATAAATTTCCTAGAGTCTCAAGGATAATTCGAAGATTAAGTGTGAGTCAGTCGCACGCCTGGGGAAGTGAAAGCTTCCCCTTTTTTCCGTTTTATCTTTATTAACCCCTATTTTTAACCAGAGTCACTCACGCAAGCCAAATCGGGACTCTAAACCTAAAATCAGCACACTAAACGGTTGTAGAAATGGTTTTAATAACAGAGTGCGCGGATGGTAAGTCCTGTACCACGCTCCTTCTTCGCTGTTTAGGAACACTCTGGCGTAAGTAACTATTTCATCTGGGACGATCACAGACAGAAAGATCAACTGGTAACAAAATAGAGATCATGATACTCTTCGCCTCCATTTTTCTGGCGGGATTATCACCAATATCCACCCCTTTGGTGGTTGATTTCTCAATGCCAGTGCTATCGTTATAAGAATGTCGAACTTTCCTTCGGCACTCAATCAATCCAATCAAAAGTGGAACAGTACAATGGGCAAAGGTACTCTCTATATCGTATCTGCACCTAGCGGCGCAGGTAAATCTAGCTTGATCTCAGCGATGTTGGAACGCAACCCAACCTACGCAATGAAAGTGTCTGTGTCTCACACCACGCGCAACATGCGACCTGGTGAAGAAAATGGTGTCCACTACCATTTTGTAGCGAAAGATGAGTTTGAAGCCCTGATCGCTAAAGGTGACTTCCTAGAATACGCAGAAGTGTTTGGTAATTATTACGGCACATCTCGTGTATGGATTGAAGAAACACTAAATAAAGGTATCGACGTTTTTCTAGATATCGACTGGCAAGGCGCACGCCAAATCCGTGAACAAATGCCAGAAGCCAAAAGCATCTTCATCCTGCCACCATCAAACGGTGAGTTAGAGCGTCGCTTGAACACTCGTGGTCAAGATAGCGATGAAGTGATCGCAAAGCGTATGGCTGAAGCCAAGTCGGAAATCTCTCATTACAACGAGTACGACTACGTGATCGTAAACGACGATTTTGATACCGCTTTGATGGATTTTAAAGCTATCTTGCGTGCTGAAAGATTGAAGGAAGAAAAGCAAGCTGCTAAATATAAAGGTATGCTTGACGCGTTGTTAGCAGAGTAACTTCAAAAAAGTCACGCTGTAAAACATAAAAGAATTTCCCGTTTTTTGCCCAGTGCGAAAAACACAATAAACTACCTGAGAAAGTCCACAAACGGTGGCTTGTCTAATTGCTAGTAAATAAAGTAGTTAGGTTGTATACTTTCTCGTCATTCTAAAATTTTAGTTAACTATTTGGAGTCCTCATGGCACGCGTAACTGTTCAAGACGCTGTTGAAAAAGTTGGCAACCGTTTCGACCTAGTACTGATTGCGGCTCGCCGCGCTCGTCAAATGCAAACTGGCGGTAAAGATGCACTAGTGCCAGAAGAGAACGATAAGCCAACGGTTATCGCTCTACGCGAAATCGAAGAAGGTTTAATTACTAAAGAAGTTCTAGACGCTCGTGAACGTCAAGAACAGCAAGAGCAAGAAGCGGCAGAGCTAGCGGCAGTAAGCAGCATCGCTCACAACCGTTAATTCTGACTTTAGAATTCAACAACCTCCCGGGCCTATAATTTGTATCTATTCGATAGCCTCAAAGACGTTGCCCAAGAATACCTAACAGAGCCTCAGATTGAGGCTCTGCGTCAATCTTATGTGGTAGCGAGAGATGCCCATGAAGGGCAAACCCGCTCTAGCGGTGAACCATACATCATCCACCCTGTCGCTGTGGCTCGTATCTTGGCCGAAATGCGCCTTGATATCGAAACCCTCCAAGCTGCTTTGCTGCATGACGTCATTGAAGACTGTGATGTAACTAAAGAAGATCTCGAAGAGAAATTCGGCAACACTGTCGCAGAATTGGTTGATGGTGTATCTAAACTGGACAAACTCAAATTCCGCGATAGGAAAGAGGCTCAGGCTGAGAACTTTCGTAAGATGGTTCTGGCCATGGTGCAAGATATCCGCGTCATTCTGATCAAACTGGCTGACCGCACGCACAACATGCGTACGCTTGGCGCGCTTCGACCAGATAAAAAGCGTCGTATTGCTCGTGAAACGTTAGAAATTTACGCGCCCCTCGCTCATCGTCTTGGTATTCACAATATCAAAACCGAACTCGAAGAGTTGGGCTTTGAGGCGCTATATCCCAACCGCTACCGCGTACTGAAAGAAGTGGTTAAAGCCGCACGTGGTAACCGTAAAGAGATGATCCAACGCATTCACAGCGAAATAGAAGGCCGTCTGCAAGATTTTGGCTTGAATGCTCGCGTCGTTGGTCGTGAGAAAAACCTGTTCTCTATCTACAACAAGATGAAAACCAAAGAACAGCGCTTTCACACCATCATGGATATCTATGCATTCCGAGTCGTTGTTGATACCGCTGATACTTGTTATCGCGTTTTAGGCCAAGTACACAGCTTGTATAAGCCACGTCCTGGTCGCATGAAAGATTACATCGCGGTACCAAAGGCGAACGGCTATCAATCGCTACACACTTCCATGGTTGGCCCACACGGCGTACCTGTTGAAGTTCAGATCCGTACTGAAGATATGGATCAAATGGCGGACAAAGGTGTCGCGGCACACTGGTCTTACAAAGACAAAGGCGACAAGTCTGGCACCACTGCGCAAGTGAAAGCTCAGCGTTGGATGCAAAGCCTGTTAGAGCTACAACAAAGCGCGGGTAACTCATTCGAATTCATTGAAAACGTAAAATCCGATCTTTTCCCAGATGAGATTTACGTCTTCACACCAAAAGGTCGTATCGTTGAATTGCCTTTAGGCGCAACGGCTGTCGACTTTGCCTATGCCGTACATACCGATGTAGGCAACTCTTGTGTTGGTGCTCGTGTTGACCGTAACCCTTACCCATTGAGTAAGGCATTGAAAAACGGTCAGACGGTGGAAATTATCAGTGCCCCTGGTGCGCGTCCGAATGCGGCATGGCTAAACTATGTCGTGACTTCTCGTGCCCGCACTAAGATTCGACAAGTACTGAAAACGATGCGTCGTGAAGAGTCGATTACTTTAGGTCGTCGCCTACTTAATCACGCACTTGGCCGTCACTCGATTGATTCAATTTATCCAGAAAATATCCAAGAAGTCTTGAATGATCTTCGCCTAGAAAGCATCGATGATTTATTGGCTGCTATTGGATTGGGTGAGTTGATGAGCATTGTGATCGCACGTCGTCTCCTTGGTGACACCGAAGAGCTCACGACAACAAGTTCAATCCCAACGGACTCGAAGAAGAAGCTTCCGATTCGTGGCGCAGAAGGCTTATTGCTGACGTTTGCAAATTGTTGTCATCCTATCCCAGATGATCACATTATTGCTCACGTATCGCCTGGTCGTGGTTTGGTTGTTCACCGAGAAACATGTCCGAACGTTCGTGGTTATCAGAAAGAGCCAGACCGTTATATGGCTGTCGCTTGGTCTGAAGACTACGATAAAGAGTTCATTGCTGAACTTAAAGTCGACATGCTTAACAACCAAGGTGCTCTTGCAGAACTGACCAACGTGATCTCGAAAACAGGATCAAACATTCATGGCCTTTCAACGGAAGAACGTGATGGTCGTCTATACACTGTGACTGTGCTGTTGACGACGAAAGATCGTGTCCACCTTGCTGGTATCATGCGTAAGATTAAGGCAATGCCTCAAGCAACCCGAGTCAGACGCAGAAAGAACTAACCTCTATCGCCACCTACTCTGTTAGGTGGCGATTTTTTATACCTCAATAAATATGAACCTAGAACGTTACAACCGTATTCACCAAGTCCTAAAAACTCGCCAAACTGATCTGACACTTTGTCTCGAAGAAGTACATAAGCCAAACAACGTCTCTGCTGTGATCCGCACCGCTGACGCGACAGGCTTACACAAAGTTCACGCAATTTGGCCAGACAAAATGCGTACGCTGAGCCATACCTCAGCTGGCGCGCGTAACTGGGTTGAAGTGGATACTCACGATTCGATTGAAACTGCGATTACCGAACTCAAAGCGCAAGGTATGCAGGTTTTGGTGACCAATCTTTCGGACACCGCCGTCGATTTTCGCGAGATCGACTACACCAGACCAACGGCAATCATTTTAGGCAGTGAAAAAGTTGGCGCTTCGGAGCAAGCCAAACAGCTTGCCGATCAAGACATTATTATCCCAATGGTGGGCATGGTGCAGTCACTAAACGTATCGGTTGCCAGTGCCGTAATTTTGTATGAAGCGCAACGTCAACGTGAAGCCGCAGGCATGTACGACCGAGAAGAAAGCGCTCTGCCTAAAGAGACAATCAACCGTATTCTCTTTGAACGTGGTCACCCAGTGCTGGCAAAGGTCGCGAAACGAAAAGGGCTCGTTTACCCACCACTCGATGAAGAAGGTCAAATCATCGCCGATGACGCGTGGTGGCAAGAGATGCAAAGCAAGTAACAGACTTTCGTCATCCTGAACGGCGGCGAAGGAGCGTGGTTCAGGATCTAATTCTCAAATATACAGATGCTGATTGTGTTAACTTCAGCGACATACTTGTTGGAAATAGAATCCTGATGTCGCTAAAGCTCCTCGGAATGATAGGTTATCAGTCAAATCATGACACTAACTAAAGCATGACTATTTTTTCCTGTACAAAAACACAGCTCCATGGTTAACATACTGCTATGTTAACCATTTTCTTGAGCCCTCTATGTCCGCCCAAATGTTATCTGCCGTCCCATTAACCTCCCTTTCTGGAGTTGGCGCGAAAGTCGCAGAAAAACTCGCCAAAGTTGGCTTACATAGCGTTCAAGATTTGCTGTTTCACCTTCCGTTACGCTACGAAGATCGTACTCGTATTTACCCTATTGCCAAACTGCATGCTGGCCTTTGGGCGGCCGTGCAAGGTAAGGTCATGGCAGTCGACACCATCTTCGGTAAGCGCAAAATGCTAACGGTAAAAATCAGCGACGGTAATGGCACTATCACGCTGCGCTTTTTCAACTTTACCGCAGCCATGAAGAACAATTTCACGCAAGGTAAGTTAGTACATGCTTACGGTGAAATTAAGCGCGGTGGCATGGGTTTGGAAATTGTTCATCCTGACTACAAGTTTTACGTTAGCGAGCAAAAGCCCGATGTAGAACAGAGCTTAACTCCTGTTTATCCCACTACAGATGGTTTACGCCAAATCACATTGCGCAACCTTACCGAACAAGCTTTAGCCCTGCTTGATAAAACCGCAGTGCAGGAATTACTTCCAGCTGGGTTGTATGACCATCAAATCACGATGTCGCAAGCGCTGCACACCATTCATCGCCCACCACCAACCATTAATTTAGATGAGTTTGACGAAGGCAAACATCCTGCCCAAATCCGCTTGATCATGGAAGAATTGCTCGCACAAAACTTATCGATGCTGGCGGTGCGTAGCAAAGGTCAGAAGGATTCAGCGCTACCTCTCGGTCCTTGTCATAAACTAAAAACGCAGCTTTTAGCCCAACTGCCTTTCTCTCCTACAAACGCTCAAACCCGAGTAGTACAAGAGATTGAAGCCGATCTAGAAAAACCGCACCCAATGATGCGATTGGTGCAAGGCGATGTTGGTTCGGGGAAAACATTGGTTGCCGCTTTGGCCGCTGTTAGAGCCATTGAGCATGGCCATCAGGTGGCACTCATGGCGCCAACCGAACTATTGGCCGAGCAACACGCTATCAACTTCGCAAACTGGTTTGAAACAATGGGCATTCAAGTCGGTTGGTTAGCGGGCAAACTCAAAGGTAAGGCAAAGGAAGCCGAGCTGGCTCGTATTGCCAGTGGTGAAGCGCAAATGGTAGTGGGTACTCACGCGCTATTCCAAGAGCACGTTGAATTTCATCACCTTGCTTTGGTCATCATTGATGAACAGCACCGCTTCGGTGTCCATCAGCGATTAGAATTGCGTGAAAAAGGCGCAAAACAAGGCGCCTATCCACATCAGTTGATCATGACGGCGACGCCTATTCCTCGCACCTTAGCCATGACCGCTTACGCCGATCTAGAAACTTCCGTGATTGACGAGCTACCACCGGGTCGAACGCCGATTCAAACCGTTGCCATTCCAGATACAAAACGTGACGACATCGTCGAGCGTGTCCGAAATGCCTGCTTAAACGAAGGCAAGCAGGCATATTGGGTGTGTACCCTGATTGATGAGTCGGAAGTATTAGAAGCGCAAGCCGCGGCAGATACCGCAGAAGAGCTTCAACGTAAACTGCCGGACGTAAAAATTGGTCTAGTGCACGGACGAATGAAGCCGGCAGAGAAACAAGCGGTGATGCAAGATTTCAAAGACAATAAACTGCATTTGCTGGTCGCAACGACAGTGATTGAAGTTGGTGTGGATGTGCCAAACTCTAGCTTGATGATCATAGAAAACCCTGAACGTCTTGGTTTGGCACAATTACACCAGTTAAGAGGTCGCGTGGGCCGAGGTTCCGTTGCTAGCCATTGTGTGCTGCTGTACCACTCTCCGCTGTCAAAAACCGCGCAAAAACGTCTCGGAGTACTACGTGAAAGTAACGATGGCTTCGTCATTGCGCAGAAAGACCTAGAAATTCGTGGCCCTGGAGAACTATTGGGTACAAAGCAGACAGGTCTTGCTGATTTCAAAATCGCAGACTTAGTTCGAGATCAACGCCTGATTCCCGAAGTTCAGCGTATTGCGCGTCATATTCATGACAATTACCCGACTAACGCAACAGCGATTATCGATCGCTGGTTGGGTGAGCGGGATATTTACTCCAAAGCGTAATGATTGAAAGCGAGCCAAATGGCTCGTTTTTTAATACGCCAAAAACAAAGCAAACGTTTGCTTTTTGAGTAAATCTCTCTATAATCGCGCACAAATTTTTAAGTGTGTTAGATCACACTCCACCAACCTGAGTTGACTCTGATTAACAGCAATCACAGGTAACGACGTCAACTCCACCCTGCTCTCCCATTCAGCGAGAACTAGGGAAATATTGCGACTAGCGAGACAAACAATGACAACTTCAAACCGATCTTCGGAACTGGTCTATCAACTCAACGATCGACCACCTTTGCCTCAAACCATTTTTGCCGCACTTCAGCACTTATTGGCGATGTTCGTCGCGGTTATCACTCCGTCACTGATCATCTGTCAGTCTTTGGGTGTACCAGCAGACCAAACGAATACCATCATCAGCATGTCTTTGTTTGCGTCAGGCGTGTCTTCGTTTATTCAAATTCGCACCGTTGGCCCAATTGGCTCTGGTTTGCTCTCTGTTCAAGGCACCAGCTTTAACTTTTTAGGTCCTATTATTGGTGCAGGCCTATCGCTGAAAGCCGGTGGAGCAGACATCAGTACCATGATGGCTGCCATTTTTGGTACGATTTTAGTCGCATCATTTGCAGAAATTTTTCTATCTCGCGTGTTGGAGCATGCCCGCCGAATCATCACTCCGCTTGTTTCAGGCATCGTCGTCACTCTTATCGGTCTCACACTGATTCAAGTCGGCTTAGTATCAATGGGCGGTGGCTACGCAGCATTAAATGAAGGAACCTTCGGCAGCTTAGACAAACTTGCTCTGGCTGGGACGGTACTTGGATTAATTGTGATTTTAAACCGCTCGAAAAACCCATACATCCGTGTGGCTTCAATCGTGATTGCGATGCTAGTGGGCTACATCATGGCGTATTTTATGGGGATGGTAGATACTTCTCAGCTAGGCGCAACCGAGATCGTAGCACTGCCCGTACCAATGCAATATGGCTTATCGTTTGACTGGTCTCTGTTCATTCCGCTGGTACTGATTTTCTTTATTACCGCACTAGAAGCCATCGGTGATATTACCGCAACATCTGAAGTGTCTGGTGAGCCAGTAAAAGGCCCAGTGTACATGAAACGCATTAAGGGCGGTGTGTTAGCAGACGGCTTAAACTCTGCAATCGCAGCCGTTTTCAACAGCTTCCCGAACTCAACGTTTAGCCAGAATAACGGCATCATCATGCTAACAGGAGTCGCGAGCCGCTACGTTGGTTACTTTATTTCTGGCATGTTAGTGATTCTTGGCTTGTTTCCTGGCGTCGCTAGCTTTGTTCAGCTGATTCCTGAGCCAGTACTTGGCGGCGCAACGATTGTCATGTTTGGTACGATTGCTGCCGCTGGTGTGCGTATTATCTCTCGTGTTGAGCTCGATCGCCGCGCAATTCTGATCATGGCCTTATCCTTCTCAATGGGACTTGGTATCGCACAAAAACCAGAGATCCTGCAATTTATGCCAGAATTTATTAAGAGTATTTTCTCAACTGGTGTTGCAGCAGGTGGCATCACAGCGATCATTTTAAATCTACTTCTGCCAGAGAAACTGGAAGACGAAGATGAACTTCCTCAGGAAGTGAAAGAGTCTTAAGATTATTGAGAATAATAAAAGCCCAACCTATTTAGGTTGGGCTTTTTGTTTAAAGGGTGCAGGCCATCGACTTACTTGGTAGGAAAGCTGATTTGAGCGATTAAACCGCCTTCACTGCGATTACGCATCACCACAGAGCCTGAATGTTGGCTGATTATACGCTTCACAATCGCCAACCCTAGCCCAGTGCCTTCACTACCGCGAGCGGTGTCACCACGCGTAAAGGGCTCAAATAACCTCGCGATTTGAGAATGCTCGATACCCGGTCCGTTGTCCTCTACTGAAATCCACACTAGCTGCTTATCTGCTGTCACACCAGTGCTGATTTTGACCCAGCCATTACCATAACGTAGCGCATTCACAACTAAATTACTGATCGCCCGCTTAATCGCAATCGCGCTTCCTTTGGCTGGTGGCAAGTTAAGATTAAGATCTGTTTCAATTTCAACCTCATAGCCACCTTCAGAACTGGCAACGTCACTGGCAATCGTACTGATATCAACCGCTTCAAACGATTCTTGGTTCACCGGTTTGAGATAATCCATAAACTGACTGATGATCTCATTACATTCTTCCGTATCGCTAATGATCCCCTCCGCAAGATAGCTGTCCTCAGGAGACATCATTTCTGTCGCTAGGCGAATACGCGTCAGAGGCGTTCGTAAGTCATGGCTAATCCCCGCCATTAATAAGGCTCGGTCTTCTTCTAGCTCTTGAATACCTTTCGACATTTGATTAAAGGCTCGAGTTACAGAGCGAATCTCCGATGCGCCTTTCTCTGCTAAGGGGGGCGGGATCTCACCTCGACCGACGTCTTTCGCGGCTCTCTCTAAAGCCAAAAGTGGACGGTTTTGCAAACGAATAAACAACCAACCACCAGCAATGATCAGCAGCGCCATAATCAAACTGTTACGAAACAGCGGTGCAAAATCTTCTTCTTGCAGCTCAGATAACGGAATACGAATGATGGAGTTCGGCAACTTTTCGATGTGCATCCACAAAATGTAACTTTCATCGCCAAGCAATAAGCGTACTTCTGTAGGCGAACCCAGCTCTTGGCTCATTTCTTCAGACATCAAATCAATCGACATTGCGTGATGAAATTCAATCGCCTTATCGCTGTCAAGGCTGTGAACCGTCACCCCTAATCTTTCTAATAATTGACGCCTTAACGGTGCATCAGACTTTAAAGGTCCTTCATCATCAAGCACCAAATTGAGCTCATGGGCGAGAATTTTATTGAACTGCTGCAAACTCGGCATCAACGCGTAGTTAAAAACGGCGTAGTAAGAGAAAACTTGGCTCGCGAGAAGCAAAGAGATGAACAGCAGAATAGATTGTGTCAGTGAACTTCGGATGCGCATGGAACGTTCCTAGTGGTCCTAATCGCGAAATTTCAGCCTTCAAAGGGAAGGTAATGAAGGCTGAAGTTGCTATAGCCAAGTGCTGGCTATGGAGTGAAGAGGTTACACCTCTTTGCCGTCTGGGACGAAAACATAACCTAGGCCCCATACGGTTTGAATGTAGCGCGGCTTGCTCGGATCGTCTTCTAACATGCGACGTAAACGTGAGATTTGTACGTCAATAGAGCGTTCCATTGCAGAATATTCACGGCCACGCGCCATGTTCATCAATTTATCTCGTGACATTGGCTCACGCGCATTCATCACGAGCGCCTTTAGGACAGCAAACTCTCCAGAGGTGAGTGGCATTGCCTCGTCACCGCGGAACATCTCGCGAGTGCCTAGATTGAGTCGGAACTCCCCGAACTCCACCACTTTTTCTTCCGTGCTTGGTGCACCCGGCAACTCTACAGTTTGGCGGCGTAATACTGCCTTGATGCGAGCCAACAATTCGCGTGGGTTAAACGGTTTTGGCAAATAATCATCCGCCCCTACCTCAAGACCTACGATGCGGTCCACTTCATCACCTTTCGCGGTGAGCATTAAGATTGGCAACATATTGTTCGCGTGGCGTAGACGACGACAAATTGACAAACCGTCTTCACCTGGCAACATTAGGTCCAGCACCATTAAGTGAAAGTTTTCGCGCGTTAGTAGGCGATCCATCTGTTCGCCATTGGCGACACTTCGTACCTGAAAACCTTGCTCAGAAAGGTAACGCTCCAATAGAGCACGTAAACGAGCATCGTCATCAACCACTAAAATTTTATGATTTTCTTGCATTGAAACATCCTTTCAGAAGCGTCTATTGTCGAAAATGTATCACTGTTTTTCCTAACGTGCTCAAGCAAATTGTTACTCTTTTTATCTTAAGCGCTTTATTCTCTCTCTAGCAGGTATTTTCAGCACCTACTATTGACCATAATTCCATTCCAGTTCACGTTTGGCCTCAAGCAGCTCTTGCTGTGCCTCAGCCAGCTTGTGACGTTTTTTCTCAATTTTGTCTGCTTTACCTGAATGCTGAGCTTCGACTAATTCTTCCTCTCGCTCCTCAACTTCTTTAGTCTTTTCTTCCACTTCTGCTTGCAGCTCTTGGCGCAGCTCACCTTCCGAGCATTCATTCTGGATAGCGGAAAGTGCTTGCTCCAAGCCTTTAATGCGATGCTCATTACCTTGCGCTTTTGCATACTCAAGCTGCTGCTCTACCGCTAACTCTTTAGCGTCACAGCCTTTCACTTCATCTTGAGCAAAAACTGAAAGTGAGAATCCTATTGTTAGTGCAGCACTACACATGACTGCTTTGTTCATTTTACTTCTCCGAGAAAGGCACCATACCTTTATACCAAATATTCTGACGTTGAGACCCAAGTCACTTCTAGTGAACTTCATGAGACTTGAATCAGTGATAAAGCCTCAGTCTTCCGAGGCCGGTTGAGTGTATTCAATTGAGTTGATGAACCACTCTTTTTCACCTTCTGGGGTGCGTACCGTGAACTCTTCATCCACTTGTTTTTTCAACATCGCTCGCGCCATAGGTGAATCGATAGAGATGTAGTCTTTCGCATCGCCATAAATCTCTTCAGGCCCGACAATACGAAACTTTTTCACTTCTCCTGCCTCATTTTCTATTTCCACCCATGCACCAAAAAAGACTTTGCCTTCTTGTTGCGGAGAATAGTCAACGATCGTGACTTCTGGCAGGAATTTACGAAGGAAGCGGACACGACGGTCGATCTGACGGAGTAAACGTTTATTGAAGGTGTAATCCGCATTTTCTGAGCGATCGCCCAGGCTCGCAGCCCAAGTGACGATCTTGGTGATTTCCGGGCGCTTTTCATTCCAAAGGTAATCATGCTCTTGTTTGAGTTTGTTGTAACCTTCTCGTGTAATCAGCTTAGTTTTCAAATTAACTCCTATCTCAACTAAAAAATGCTGCTCTTTGGCAGCATTAAGGAGATGATATACCCAAAGATCCAATGTTGTTCAGGCTTTGGGTATCAAGGTGATAAGGCGGCCAGAGTGTTACTTTTCGTAATCCGGTTTTTGCGTCACGATGTAATTCGTATCACTCGAAACAACCGCGCCATGTTTTAGGAAGTTTTTACCTAAAATCATGCTGTAATGGAAGCGACCTCGGTCCTGTAAGTTGACTCGGATCTTCTTCTCTAATTCGCCAAGCTTAACATGCATTTCAACCACAGGGCGTACGTTCGCTTTCTCGCCTTTCTTAGCTTTAATACGCATGACATCAACAACAGGCTTGGTAAACGCCTGTTTCATGCCAAGATCGTTCTCATAGGTAAAGCTCACCATGTCTTTGCCGTCTTTCTTAAACTGCTTGATGTTCTTAGCATTGATTGAGCTTACATCTGCACCCGTGTCTAACTTCACAGGGAAAGACATCCCCTCAACTTCAGCTACTTCGATATGGCCAGCTTTGAAAAGTGGCCTTGCATCTAGTAGATGGTCTGCGCGAGTGTTCAGCAACACACCACCCTTGGCTATGTCATGACCAAAGACGAAAAAGGGTTGAGTGTCACCCTCATCAAGCACATCGAGCGCAAACTTCATTGATGTGTCTTTTCTACCGAGAAGAAAGTCTCCTTCGACAACAGGGCGAACCGCGCTGCCAACCTTGAGCTTTTTCAACACTGGTTTGGTGATTTTTTCTTCTTTCCCCTCATCGTTCATTAAATAAAACGTGACGGACTCATCCTTACCTTTTTCTGTTACTTCAAACCCATTTACACGCAGTAATGGCGTTTTCACAGTAAAAGTGGGGTAAGCAGGGACGGTATAACCATCAATAGTGACCTGTTCTTCTGGTGAAACGACAAGAGGTTTTGATTTGAGTGCGCTTTTGAACGTTTTTTCTACGCCACCCAATAGATTTTCTCTGTCCGTATCAATAACAAAGTGCTGACTTGCGACGTCCCGACCTAAGCGAATTTGCGAACTGAACTTACTGCGATCACGCAGATACACCAACCAACGTTGAGTTTCATTTTCGCCGACTTTGACGGGTAAATAGACTAAAGGACGCTCGCTTTTGGTCGTTTTCAACATTCGTACCAAGGGTAATGTCATTGGGTGACGCTTGCCATTCTCGCCCTCTAACATAAAAGAGACTTCGTTATGCTTTTTGTCTACCTTGATGTCCAGTGCATGGACGTTGGTATAACGGCTAGAAGTTGAGATGCTGATCTTATATGGCACACCTTCGACTTCAACCGTCTCTTTTTTGCCAATCATTTTTGCGCTTGGCTGTTCTTGAAGATAATCGTAACCAGCGAAGACCCATGCGTTATCATCGAGATAAGTTTTACCAATCAAGATAGGAGAAGAGAATTGCGTACGCTTGGTCAGGTTCACTTCCGTATCAACGGTGTGACCAGCGATTGTCATCGGCATTTTTATTGTCGGGCGTAGGATGGGCTTTTTGCTTGTTCGACTGCGAATCGCGCTCACTCTTTCCAGATCATCGGTAATCTGTATTTCCTTCCCAGTATAAGGGTGAGGAACCGTAAAGCTAACCTTTACTTGATATGGCTTAAAGCTGTCGGCGTCCCACTTTGCCTTCGTACCACCTAAGTCATCGACAATCGCCCAAAGTAACTCGTTATCTTTCAAATCTTGGTAATCTGGGTGTGAGCTACTGACATGGATATTCTCCGCATGCATCGATGTCGTATCTGCACCAGTATCAATCTTGCCAATAAATGGCACCGCTTTTAGTTCCGGAATGTCACTGTAGTAGACGCTCTCCACACGCCCTAGTACCAATTTGTTATCGAGCTGATAAACGGGAGCTTGTGTGGTTCCTGAGATAGACTGCGCCCAACTAAGCGGGGCGGCAAGTAAGGCACTCGTAAGCGCTAACGCCAAAGACATTTTTTTCATCATGATTATCCGTATAAGCCGAGGTACATTTAGTGATATCAACAACCGTGGAATTAGGTTAGTCGATAACTGCGGATATAAGTTCTCAATTTAATTACAGTTTTGACATAAATCTGACTGATGTCCACCAGCGCCCGGTAAATTTTTGCCTCGTTAATTTAAAACATTGCAAATTCCATGAATGACCCCAATGTTCTATACACAACCAATACCCAAACAGAATTAAAGAGAATACACGGATGAGCCAAGCTATCTGTCGCATGATTGCTCAAGAGCTGAATGTTCGCCCAGAGCAAGTCAACGCCGCTGTCACCCTAATTGATGATGGCAACACTGTCCCTTTTATTGCACGTTACCGCAAAGAGGTGACGGGGGGCCTTGATGATACCCAGCTTCGTACTTTGGACAGCCGTCTGTCTTACCTTCGTGAAATGGATGATCGCCGTCAAACCATCCTCAAATCAATCCAAGAGCAAGGCAAACTGACGCCAGAGCTAGAACAAGAGATCGCGCAGGCAGACAGCAAAACTCGTCTTGAAGACTTATACCTACCTTACAAACCAAAGCGTCGTACGAAAGGTCAGATCGCGATTGAAGCTGGTCTTGAACCACTCGCAGATCAGCTTTGGAATCATCCACAAACCGAGCCAGAAAGCGAAGCAAGCAAATACCTTGATGCAGACAAAGGCATCGCAGACACCAAAGCTGCATTGGATGGCGCTCGCGCGATCATCATGGAGCGCATCGCAGAAGACGCAAACTTACTGGAAAAAATTCGCAACCACTTAAATCGCAATGCGGAACTGGTTTCACGAGTCGTTGAAGGCAAAGAGCAAGAAGGCGAGAAGTTTAAAGATTACTTCAACCACAACGAGCCCCTAAGCAAAGTGCCATCGCACCGCGCACTGGCGATGCTACGCGGCCGTAACGAAGGCTTCCTGACATTGGCGATGAACGCTGATCCAGAACAGGAAGAAGGCGCTCGTCAGTCTTACTGCGAAACGATTATCGCCGACCATTATGGCGTAACGCTAAGCAGCGCACCGGCGGATACCTGGCGTAAGCAAGTGATCAGCTGGGCATGGCGCATCAAAGTATCGATGCACATGGAAACCGAGCTAATGGGCGCAATGAAAGAGCGCGCTGAAATCGAAGCGATTGAAGTATTCGCCACTAACCTAAAAGACTTGTTGATGGCAGCACCGGCTGGCCCTCGTGCAACACTTGGCCTAGATCCGGGTCTGCGTACAGGTTCAAAAATCGCGGTTGTCGACTCAACAGGTAAAGTGCTTGCAACCGAAACCATCTACCCTCACCCACCACAAAAACAATACGACAAGTCAGCACAAATCGTTGATCAGTTGGTGCGTAAGTACAATGTGGATTTGATTGCGATTGGTAACGGTACGGCTTCACGTGAAACCGACAGCTTTGTCGCAGACGTCATCAAACGTGGCAACCTGAAAGTTCAGAAGATCATCGTAAGTGAAGCGGGGGCTTCGGTTTACTCAGCGTCTGAGCTTGCAGCAAAAGAGTTCCCGAATATGGACGTATCACTGCGTGGTGCAGTGTCGATTGCACGTCGTTTGCAAGATCCATTGGCTGAACTCGTGAAAATTGATCCGAAATCTATTGGTGTGGGTCAATACCAGCACGATGTAAGCCAATCTATGTTGGCAAAACGCCTAGATGCGATTGTGGAAGACTGTGTAAACGCGGTTGGTGTTGATGTGAACACTGCTTCTGCGGCGCTACTGACGCGCGTAGCAGGCTTATCAAGCACCATCGCGCAGAACATTGTCGACTTCCGCGATGAGAACGGCCGCTTCGAAGCACGTACAACCTTAAAGAAAGTACCTCGTTTAGGTCCTAAGGCTTTCGAGCAGTGTGCAGGCTTCCTACGAATCATGGATGGTAAGAACCCACTTGATGCGTCTGCGGTTCACCCAGAAGCGTACCCAGTGGTCAAAGCGATTTCTGAGAAGAACAACAAAGATATCAAAGCACTGATTGGTGATTCAAGCTTCCTTAAAGGTCTGCATGCGGTCGATTACACCGACGATAACTTCGGCGTTCCAACCATTACAGACATCATCAAAGAGTTAGACAAGCCGGGTCGTGACCCACGTCCAGAATTCAAAACGGCGACCTTTGCAGAAGGTGTAAACTCGGTATCTGACTTGGAACCGGGCATGATTCTAGAAGGTGTGGTATCAAACGTAGCCAACTTCGGTGCCTTCGTTGATATTGGCGTTCACCAAGATGGTCTCGTACACATCTCTGCACTGACAGATCGTTACGTGTCTGACCCACGTGAAGTGGTGAAAGCGGGCGACATCGTCAAAGTGAAAGTGATGGAAGTTGACGTGCAGCGTAAGCGTATTGGTCTATCGATGCGTATGAACGACGAACCGGGTCAAGACAACCGCAGCCAACGCTCATCAGCAGCGCCACGTCGTAATGACCAACCGCAGCGTCGTCAGCCTCGCCGTGATGATTCGTCATCGAACAGCGCGATGGGCGGTGCGTTTGCTGCAGCGTTTGCTAAAGCGAAAAAGTAACCTTACCTAGGCTTCACCGCTAACGAGCTTTCATAACTAAAAAGAAAACGCTCCAATCAGTCAACCTGCTTGGAGCGTTTTTGTTTGAGTAGGATATTGAGTCGTCATAATACTGCTATCACTTCTGACGGGGTATGGGGAGCGACTGCATGACCATAATGAAACTTGATCACCTTCCTGCGCTTTTCCATTAATCCTTCATTGATCGCAGCATCCAAAATGCGCTTTGGTAAGCGAAAGCGGATCGCGTAGCCTTTCCCCTGGTCTTCACTATACGATTTGAGCGCAAGCAAACTAAAAAGCCGTTCTAGTGTATCTTCCGGCTCTTCTTGATAACGCGTGTCGACTTCCGTTTCCATATCATAATCAGGATGCTCTGAAGGATCCCAAGAAGACTGACGTCGGCGCTTGTCGTCACCTTTTACTTTTCGCTCTGCATTGGTTTTGGCCAATGCGACCGTTGGCGTTACAGGCTCTCGGACTTTATTGTCGCGAGCTGCTTGTTCCGTCTGCACATTCACGGATGGGGCGATCAGTGGCACACTTACGTTGGTCGGTGACACAATCATTGCGAACCCTCCTCAGAGTCGCCCAACTCGTCAATATGGCTTAGCTTTATTGGCTAATAAAACCTCACCAGCCTTTATATCGACCACTTTTTAAACAACTTGAGGTATTTCCGCTCGTACTTGCTCAATCGTGAGCAAACTCTCGGATTTGAACACAAAATTCGTCATGTTCGGTGATAAAAGGCGCATGAGAGGACTGATTAAAAACAAACTGCTGGGTATGAGGCAACTGTTCACTTAAATCGTTAGCTACTTTAATTGGCACCAACCCATCTAAACGGCCATAAAGACGCAACATTGGAACAGAAAGAGACGTCAACGCATCGCGCAGATCCACATCAGCAAGGATGTTTAGCCCAACCAACAGCGATTCAGGGTTTGGCTGAGGGCGCGATAGTACCGCTTGCTTGAGCTGTTTAACGTCTTTACGCGCTGATGGGCTGCCCATCGCTTGCAACGCCATAAAGCGCTCAATGGTCAGTGAGAAATCTTCTAGCAACTGAGAGGTGAACGCACTCAGTACATTCGGTTGAATGCCACGCCACGGTTTTTCTGCGGCAAATTTAGGTGAGCTGGCAACCGTAATCAACTTAGCCACGCGCTCGGGCATATTTAATGCCACATGCGTCGCCACTAAACCTCCGAGGGACCAACCAAGCCAAATCGCTTTCTCTGGCGCACCTTGCACCACCAAGTTAGCAATATGGTCTAAATCTTCAGCATGAGATTCGGCGCTATGTCCGTACCCCGGAAGGTCAACCACATGAACTCGGAAATAAGGTTGAAGAGACTCGACTGTCTGCTGCCATACCGCACCATTCATGCCCCACCCATGAAGTAACACCAAATCTGGTCCCTGACCAAATGACTGCCAGTGTAATTTCGTGCTCATGCTCTCAATCTCTCCCACTTATTTTATTCCCTACGGCTTCAGCCAAGCGTTAGGCTGAGTAAAATATCACCATGAATAAACGCTATGTTATCTCATCACTGGCAAAACATCATGCATCGTGTATTGAGCAGTCAATGCGGCCTGTGTCGGTTCCCTATTCAAACACCAAGCCACACAAATACTCTGCGCTGGTGCGAGCACTGTTTAAAATACCTAACTCCGGTAAAACGATGTCAACGCTGCGGTTTATCATTACAGAAAGAAGAAATGAGTACGGATAGTATTTGTGGTGAATGTCTTTCAGAGCCACCGCCATGGCAAAGGCTATACACGTTAGGCGATTACGACTTTCCCCTTTCACGGGAAGTACAGCGCTTTAAAGATCACGGAGAGTCTTGGCATGTAAAAGCATTAACCGAGCAACTGGCACAGCGCATCACCACGCCAGCTCCAATCATTACCAGTGTGCCATTGCACTGGCAGCGTTACCTGCGCCGGGGTTTTAATCAAAGTGATGTTTTAGCCCGACACCTCGCCAAGCAATTGCAGACTAATTTTGATGCGAAGGTCTTTCGTCGAGTAAAGCTCGCCCAATCACAGCGTGGTAATACCAAAACAAGCCGTGAACAAAACTTAAAAGGCGCGTTTATTCTCAATAAGCAACCTCACTCTTCCCATGTTGCCATCGTCGATGATGTAGTCACCACAGGCAGTACCGTCCGACAATTATGTCATTTACTACTTGAAGTTGGCGTAGAAAGCATCGATATTTACTGCATCTGCAGAACACCTGCTCCTCGTTCTCTCTAGATCGCTTCGCCATGCCTTAGCATCAAAAAGACTAGACCCATACGTCAACAAGAGTAGAATAGCAGCAGTAACCTACAAATTTACTCGGGTATTCGTCGTGTCAAATATTACTATTACAGAAACTGCGCAAACGCATTTCGCTAACCTTTTAGGTCAACAACCTGAAGGCACTAACATTCGTATTTTCGTTGTGAACCCAGGTACACAAAACGCTGAGTGTGGCGTGTCTTACTGCCCACCAGAAGCAGTAGAATCGACCGACACTGAACTCTCTTACAGCGGTTTTTCAGCTTACGTGGATGAGCTAAGCCTGCCATTCCTTGAAGACGCTGAAATCGATTTTGTTACCGATAAAATGGGCTCTCAGCTAACGCTAAAAGCACCTAACGCTAAAATGCGTAAAGTTGCGGACGACGCACCACTGGTTGAGCGCGTTGAGTACGTTATCCAAACTCAAGTGAACCCACAACTTGCTGGCCACGGTGGTCACGTAAACTTGGTTGAGATCACTGAAGACGGTGTTGCGATTGTTGCATTTGGTGGCGGTTGTAATGGCTGTTCTATGGTTGACGTAACACTAAAAGAAGGCATCGAGAAAGAACTGCTAAACCAGTTCATTGGTGAACTAACCGCAGTTCGTGATGCTACAGAACATGACCGTGGTGATCACTCTTACTACTAAGAGTAAACACTGTCAGAAAATGGGAGGCTTCGGTCTCCCATTTTTGTATCGATACTGAGGTGATGCTGAGATGCTTAGCTCGACTCGTAAAATCCGCTAGAAACTCAGGCGGAGTTCTCATATATTAAGAATCTTACGCATCTCGTAAACGCCAACGACACCAAGGAGCCAGCGTCATGCCGAAACGAACCCCACCAGAGATACTCTCATGCCAGACGGTTGCAAAATCCAAACTGTTTGCTGTGGAAGCGCTCGACCTTCGTTTTTCCAATGGTGAGCACCGTACTTATGAGCGTATGAAGCCAAGTGGACGAGATGCTGTAATGGTAGTCCCTGTAACAGAACAAGGCGATTTATTACTGGTGCGTGAATACGCCGCTGGAACTGAACGTTACGAGCTAGGTTTCCCAAAAGGGCTGATTGACCCAGGAGAAACACCACACCAAGCTGCGGATCGTGAGTTAAAAGAAGAAATCGGCTTTGGCTGTAATCAGTTAACCCCGTTGAAACAAGTTATCCTCGCGCCATCTTACTTTTCGAGCAAAATGACTCTATTTTTAGGACAGGCGCTTTATCCAGAGAAGCAAGAAGGCGATGAGCCTGAACCACTGGAAATTGTGCG
Organism: Vibrio sp. Vb2880; assembly: GCF_033337975.1. Lineage (NCBI taxonomy): Bacteria > Pseudomonadati > Pseudomonadota > Gammaproteobacteria > Vibrionales > Vibrionaceae > Vibrio > Vibrio sp. Vb2880. Next base: position 36,710 of record NZ_JAWORT010000006.1, on the reverse strand, counting down.
TTGGCCACTTGCGCAAGCCGAAGAGTTATTAACTCACATGGATTTCTGTGAAGCACGAAGCATCACAGCGCTAATGTTGGCACTGAAACACTTACCAAACACCACTCACAAGCATAACCAATAACGGTCATTAGAACCGAATAACACTGTGAGTAAGGACTATCACTTATGCCAATGACAAAAGATCTATCTCACCTACTTCCTCAAGTCATCGAGATTGCCCGCAGTGCTGGGCAAATGATCCTCGAGATATATGAAAAGAAGCAATACGAGGCCTACACCAAAAGTGACGAAACTCCCGTAACAAGTGCAGATATTGCAGCTCACAAGTTCATCACAGAACGCTTGAGTGATCTGACGCCTGACATTCCCGTGTTGTCAGAAGAAGACGCAGACATAAGCTTAGAGCAACGCGCTCAGTGGGAACGTTATTGGTTAGTCGACCCTCTTGATGGTACTCAAGAATTCATCGCTCGCAGTGGTGACTTTGCCACTATTATCGCGTTGGTCGACAACAATCGACCAACCATGGGCGTCGTTTACGGTCCTGTATCTGGCGTGACTTACTACGCTTATAATGGCAAAGGCGCCTGGAAAATTCCCGACATGTCGGACAGCGTCAAAATCCATACACACAAACACGAACAGCCAGAGCAAAGCATCGCAATTGCTATTAGTCGTCGCCAAGACATCAATCGTATTACTAACCGTATGAGCAGCGCCTGGAATTACGACTTAATACCGCTCGGTTCTGCGGCATTGAAAGCATGCCTCGTCGCGGAAGGGGCGGTAGATTGCTATCTCCGACTAGGTCCAACAGGTGAGTGGGACACCGCTGCGACACAATGCATTGTTGAAGAAGCTGGCGGACGTATTCTCAGCACGCAATTAGAACCGCTGTCATATAACGAGCGGGAAACACTAGAAAACCCGAATTTTATTGTTCTTGGTGATGCGGATTTACCTTGGAATGAGATTTTACAACGCAAAGATTAAGCGCCCTATCGGTAAAATTTAGAGCACAAAATTCTAGCAATAGAAAGGCCACGAATATCTTCGTGGCCTTTTCTTTTTGACCTTCTGTACAGCACTTGGAGTATTTAGCCTACTATGTTCCAATTACTTGCAAAGCTGAACAAAAGAAACAAATCAATTAAAAATCATGACTTTAAACTTTCACTCATTCCCAATCAAGATCGAATGTACAGCGAATAGAGGTTTTAGCTTACGATGATCCAAAAGCAAAGAGAGCTGCACAATAGCAGCTCTTTTAAGATATTGGATTTTGTCACGATAGGTTAGAAGCGCCCTTGGTAATTAAACTCATATTGACCTTGAGCATTCGGCTTACCCAGCCATTTCAGTTGCTCCCCCATGCTGGATGGGAACTCTGCACCAGGTTTGAACCACGCTTTGGTTGAGTACCGTTGATTAGGCATCAGTTCAGCGGAAAACGCCGCAGAGACTTGTTTGCTGCTCTGCTCACCAGTTGCCGTCAATACACTATCCTGACAGTTTATATCGGCAATCACAGGACCGAGATCTAAGCTGCCAACGGGGCTTTGAATACCACTGGCATTCCATACTAAAGTGCCTTCACCGTTCTTACACCAAGGCGCAGCATAAGTCGCATGACGAATATTCAGCTCAAGCTGCCCATCAACACCAACAGGCACAGGGAGGCGCGCTTGCTCAACAACTTTTACCGCCGGAATCGAGGCAACTAAGTTTTTGGCATAAGGGCCATCACTTAAGCTATAGCCGACAAAACCGCGCCCACGAACGTCCATTTCACTACCACGACCAAAGCGCACAGCAAACTCAGCTTTACCTGTCAGTAGACTCGACCATTGGAAATCCCAATTAACTTCTCCAAGGTTCTGGCGCTGCCAACGAATACTAGAAGCTTGACCTTGCCATACCGAACCGTTGGCTCCTTGAATGTCCAGGCCTCTCACTGTTGGTGCTTGTTGTAACACCCAAGAGACTGGTAATCCCATTAAAAGACTGACTGAAAAAAAGACGATAAAGATAACAACGTAAAGTACTGCTCGCTTCACCTTAACCTCGCTTAAACTGAAGGCGGTTTACATCGATCATGCCCGCTTGCTCTGTTCGGTCGATATCTAAAAATTCGACTTCAATACCCTGTTGCTCTTTCAAGTAACGTAACCAATCCACTAGTTGATTAAACGCGAGTGGTTTGATCCACACTTGAACGCTCTCATTACGAGGTTGTACGCGAATCAACTCAACTTTATAACGACGAGCTGAAGAAGAAACCAACTGATTCAACGGTTGACTAGAGTAGCTCACACCGCTGCTTTTTCGCAGTGCAGTGATGCCATCCGCTTTATCTTGTACCCAAGCTAGCAACTGTTTTTCGCTTTGAATACGTGACTGAGCTAGCTCCGCACGTTGGCTCATTGGCTGTAATAAACCCCAATAAATAATACCGATAACGGCAATAGCGCCACATCCCATGACCAAACGCTGCTCACGCTGCGAGATGCTACTCCACCAAACCTGAGCTTGAGAAATTAAGTTTTTCATCATCACCTCACAAACGCTTCAAAACAAAGCTGCCAACCACAACGTTATCGCTACGGTTCAACTGACCTTGCTCAACATTAAACTTCTCTGCCAATTTCACACGAGCCTGCTCAAAAGGTTGGAAGTCTGAACTACGAGCCTGAATACGTACTTCGCCACGTTGTCCGTCGTATTTAAAGCTAGTGATCTCCAAGTCTCTGACCTGACCAAGCGTCGCGGGTAATGCCGCCAACCATGACAACATTGCCTGCTGACCACTTCCACCAGATAAGCGGCGCTCTTCATCATCCATTTGTCGTTTGAGGTAACTAACGGTAGGAATGCGTCGTTTATTTGGGAACACCTGGCGGAAAATACGCTCACTCTCCTCACGATATGCTTGAGCTTGTGCTTCGTACTTGTGGACCACGAGCAACTGCTGCGCAACCATGACGACAATAAGCACCCCCGCAGCAATGGTGGCTTTTTGCCAGAGCTTCCAGTATTTACCCCAAGAAGATTTCGGCTTGAAGCTCCCAGTCAGCAAATTGACTTTGCTTTCTGTCACCCCCTTCGCCAGTAAAGCCATCGTCATTTCTTCTGGTTGCGGATCCCATATTTCAGGTAACGCAGATTCCGGGACCGAGCTAAAGCAATCGAGCTTCCAACCTTCATGATTTTGTAGATAAGAAGAGAGGTAAAGGTCTAACCAAGAAGCGTCGACAACCGCGCCCTCTGTCGCAGAGTGACGAATTAGCCATTGCTCGCCAATCATTGCAGCACTGCTGTGCTCTCCACGAACCGGTAATGCAAGCACATCGGGTAAAATGCGTTTAATGGCGATACCTTGGCTTGAAAAACGTTGCAGTACAGTCTGAATCCAAGCACGTTCAACTGCGCAAATCTGCGCTTTGTCCGCTTGTTTACCCAACACGCTAAAGTGCAGGCCATCAACGTCCTGAGCAACTTCGTCTTCCACTAAGTACGGTAACATCGCCTCGAATTGGCGTGTTGCACCAGGTGGTATATCCACTTGCGTCAGGACCACATCATTACTCGCCAGCAGCGCCACAACTTGGCGCTGACCAGCATATGAGACCAACTCATCTAAGTGTTCCCATCCGGCGATTTCACCGCTAGCAATCACTTCCTGTTGATCTGTCGACCACACCACCCAAGGAATGGTACTTTGTTGTTCGCTACTCAGCCGAACGGTCAGAAACTCGCTCACTGATCCCTCCAAAACGACGGCGAACTACGGTCACCGTTTCTCTATTTGTACTTTGTAAAAGGCTTCGGATACGTACACGTGATTCATCCACCAACACTTGTGCATCCAATTCAAAAAAGGCGCTATCCACACCCAAATAGCCTTTGGCGTTTTTCTTTACATCTTCACTTAAGCCAGCCATTTCTGACTCTGCTAAAAATTCATCAATGCTATCCCACCCATCAAATGGGCGTTTTTCAATTAGCTGAATCGCATCACTACTGCTTAAGTTTGGTGAGAACATTGCCACCAAAATCGGAGTTTGCTCAACATCAATCGTATTCACGTTTAAACGCCAGTCATCACTTGGTAATGCACAGACCAGCGGCTCCAATTTTTGGAAAATTTCACCGCTCACCTGATAGACAGCCCGTAACTCGGAAGCATCTGCCATCCAACCATTTGATGCCAAATAGGAAGGTTTCATCGCTTCATATGTGCTGTCTTCAACCCCAGTAGTCGAACGGACAGAATCATCAGCATCAATGTATTCCCAAGTAGAGTCTGCAATGATTTCTGCTTGATATGGCTCGACATCCAACTCTTCTAATAGGCGCTGCAATACATTCACTAAATATGGTCTTGTAATTTGCTGACCCGTTGGTTGCACACGACTCAATACATTTAGATTAAAGCACGCTTGCTTGTCTCTAATTCGTCCCGCCGCTTGACCATAATCTAACGGATAGACTTGCTCTTTTATCGCCCACGGTTGACTCATATTAATCGTGTCGGTGTCTTTATAACTTTGTTCGATACCCACTTTTGCTAGCGCCTCGACGCCAAGGCTGTACCAGTACGCTTGCTGGTAATTGATTTGATTAGCGCCTCGCTGAAACTGCAAGAACAAACGTTCCGACATACTGGCAGCAACCGTCGCCATAATCGCCAGCAACATCAACACTATAATCAAAGCAACACCGCGTTGACGGTTAACCATTATTGCTGTCTCCTGAACTTTCATCTTTCTGACTCAATGTGCCATCAGGAGTGAGATAAGTGCGGGCAATTTCTCCATAGTCTTTGAGAGTGAGAACAACAGAAACCGCTTTCGGCAGCGCTTTTTCTTCAGCCCACTCTTTTTTCCATTGCTTACCATCATAGAAACGCATATCAAATGACTCGACCTGCGTTAGCAATGGAGTAACAGTACCTTGTTGCCCAACCGGCGTATCAGGATAGCGCCACCATACTCGCTGCAGTGTTTCTTCTTTTAAGCGATAGCCAACCTTGGTTACTTCTCCACGAGGGAACTGCTGCTGAGGGTTGTGCCAACCTAAACGGGCAAACATCAGCCCTTTAGTATCGGAGTCCAACAGGTAATCGGACCAAAAAATTAGCCGGCTAGCAGGCTCTTCTCCATTAGTACGTGTTTGACGCATCGCCATTTGACGAAAATCGTTATCCATCATCACCATGGCACGCTGAATTTCGTTTAAGCGTTGGGTTCGTTCTTGTGATAGCGCATTGCTACGCTGTACTTGCGATACCACTTGGTACGCAGCGACACTTAAACTGGCAAAGATTGCAATCGATACCAACACTTCAATAAGTGTAAAACCTTTTACCCTTTGGCGCGTGTTTGCGCGGGTATGATTATTGCGCCACATAGCTTCGTACCGTTACTACAGGGCTCGCGCTTTTCTCTACCGAGACGCTCACATCAAATGCTTTCAGCAATGGCTGCGTCGTGGCGACTGGCGTGACTTTCCAGAACCAAGTGCGTCCTGCCAGCTCTTCTGTGCCGTTTTTCGCTTTGAGTTCTCCGGTATTCAACATCACATTTGCCATCTGATTATCCACAACCATGGCTGCAAACATTTTTTCTTCTAAATAACTGATTGTATTAATATGCTGGCTCACGGAGCGAATGACACTGATGGCAGCGGTGGCGAAAATTGCCAGTGCGACCAATACTTCCAGTAAGGTCATGCCTCTCGTCCGGCGATGACTCAAATTGGGGCGAGCTTGCTTAAAATTGCGCATTCTCATCCTCTTTCACTTCTTCGCCCGGAGCTAATAACAAAATTTGTCCACTTTCTTTGCCAATGACTCGCCAACCGTCATTAAAGGCATCACCATTTTGCGGAAAAAAAGACAGGGTAAATGGCGTGACTTCGGCGCTGGAAAAGATAAACACTTGCGGTGGCTCAATTTTCTTTTCGTCCTCTTCTTCTGCGAACATGTCTTCATCAAAAAGAGAACCTGGTTTGAATAAGCGCTCATCATTATCCCAAGCACCACCGCCGAGTTCGAGTTGTAGCGTAATATCTTCTTCTAGCTTGGTTTTGCTCGGAATCTGCTTTAATTTCAGAGGCTGCCAACCTTCTGAGGTTAAACTCAGTAGAGCGTAGGTCGATTTGGCATCATCCACTCGAACGCCAAAATCTTTACCGCTCAGCACCGCTTCTTCATTGAGCAGCTGTAAACGCTGAAAAAAGCTTTGAGCATACTGTTTGGAAAGATCTTTTTGGCTAGTCGGTAACGTCGAGATCACGGCCACAGCCGTAAGAGATAGCAAAACCAGCACCAATAGAATTTCTATCAATGTAAAACCGTTATGTTTTCGCATTTGTTTCATTAGTGCTGGCTTAGGCTCAATTATTGGAAGTCTTGCATGTTCCAGTTGCCAATATCTGCAGCTGGACCTTCTCCACCCTCTTGGCCATCTGCGCCTAGAGTGAAGATATCGATTGTACCGTTATCACCTGGGCTTAAGTATTGGTACTGGTTGCCCCAAGGGTCATTAGGAAGACGTTTGATGTAACCACCATCACGGTAGTTGCGTGGCTCTGGGTTAGATGGCTTGCTAACCAATGCTTCTAGACCTTGGTCCGTTGTTGGGTAAACGCTGTTATCCAACTTGTACATATCTAGGGCATTTTCCAGCGCTACGATGTCCGTAATCGCTTTTTGTTGGTCAGCCTTCTCTTTGTTACCCAATAGGTTTGGAACAACGAAACTTGCCAAAATACCTAGGATAACCACAACAACCATCACTTCTAAAAGTGTAAAACCCTGTTGTTTACTACGCTTAAACTTCATTTTTTTCTCCGAAAGTTAGATTAAAGCCATGCCGTTAGTAGACACGTCTTAATTCGAAATTATCCGCTCATCAAATTATTCATTTCTAGCATTGGCATCAAGGTCGCCATCACAATGAACAACACTAATCCAGCCATTAATGCAATCAGCGCAGGAGTAAACACACCCAGAGCAATATTGACTGTTGATTCAAAGTTTTGATCTTGGTTATCGGCTGCCCGCGTCAACATGCTCTCTAATTCACCACTTTGCTCACCACTGGCGATCATGTGTAGCATCATTGGTGGAAACAAGCGGGTTTGGTCCAACGCCTTACGCAAACTAGCGCCCTCTCGAACGTTATCCGCTGCAAGCAACACTTGCTGCTTCACATAACGGTTAGACATAACATCTACCGCAACGCGCATACCCTCGAGAATTGGAATCGCACTGGAAGTACAGATCGAAAGTGTTCGCGCGAATCGTGCGGTATTCAAACCTCGAGAGATCTTACCTATTAGCGGTAAGCTCAAGATTTTTCTGTCCCAAGCTAAGCGAAAGTCTGGCTTTTGCAACGCCAGTTTGAGGCCATAGAAAAGCGCCACCAGCACAACGAAAATAATCAGCCCCCAACCTTGCACAAACTCACTGGCTGCCAGTAAAAATTGCGTCGATTGAGGTAACTCTTGGCCCATCTGAATGATGGGTTCAATGATTTTAGGAACCACTGTCGCCAATAAGAACGAAACGATGACAACCGCGAATACCACCAAAACTACAGGATAAATCATGGCTTGAAGCAATTTAGATCGCATCTTTTGGCGGTTTTCGACATAGTCTGCCAAACGCTCTAATACGGTATCGAGGTGACCTGATTTTTCGCCCGCCGCAACCATGGAGCGGTACAGTTCATCAAACACGTGTGGGTAATCGGCAAAACTGTCGGCGAGCGGATAACCCTCGGTTACTTTCGAGCGAACCGCAGCCAACATAGAACGAATCCTCGGCTTTTCAGCCTGCTCAGAGACCGCACGCAAACACTCTTCCAAAGGCATTCCTGATTGGACTAGCGTAGACAATTGCCGTGTGATGAGTGCCAGCTCAGATGTCGAGATGCCGCGCTTAAAGCTGACTGAACCTGAAGACTTAGCCGATTTAGCTTTCGTCTCGACCACTTCAATCGGGATCATCCCTTGCTCTTTGAGTCGCTGGCGCACTTGTCGGGCGTTGTCCCCTTCTATCGTGCCTTTTTTATGCTTGCCTTTTGCATCTAGCGCTTTGTACTCAAATGCCGCCATTAGGTTTCCTTCGTCACTCGCATCACTTCTTCAAGTGACGTAATACCACGACGTACTTTGCTTAAACCATCACTGCGAATACTTGGCGTATGGGCGCGAACGGCTCTCTCAATTTCTTGTTCACCAGACTCTCGATGAATCAACTCTTGCACTTGCTCATCAACCATAATGAGCTCGTGGATACCTGTTCGACCTCGGTAGCCTTTTTGGTTACACGCTTCACAGCCTTTTGCTCGGTGCAGTTCTAACGGTTCATGCGCTTCCATACCAAACAGTTTTTTCTGTTCCGCATCGGCTTCATACGGCTCTTTACAGCTTGGACAAAGCGTTCGAACTAAGCGCTGCGCTAGCACCCCTAATAACGAAGAAGAAATAAGGAATGGCTCAATACCCATATCACGTAGACGCGTAATCGCACCCACTGCGGTGTTGGTGTGGAGAGTAGACATTACCAAGTGACCCGTTAAGGACGCTTGCACTGCAATTTGTGCGGTTTCTAAGTCACGGATCTCACCGACCATCACCACATCCGGGTCCTGACGCAGAATGGCACGCAAACCACGCGCAAAAGTCATGTCGACCTTTGGGTTCACCTGAGTTTGACCGATACCATCAATATCAAATTCGATCGGGTCTTCAACCGTTAAAATGTTGCGTTCGTTGCTATTGATCTCTTGCAAGCCAGCGTACAAGGTGGTTGATTTACCAGAACCTGTCGGGCCCGTCACCAAGATGATACCGTGAGGGCGGCCAATCAAGTGACGGAAGTTGTCATGCACTGAAGGTGTCATGCCCAAACTATGTAAATCAAGACGAGTCGCGTTTTTATCCAACAAACGCATTACCACGCGCTCACCATGTGAGGACGGCATCGTAGATACACGCACGTCCACCGCACGACCACCGATACGCAACGAAATACGGCCATCTTGAGGCACACGCTTTTCTGCGATATCTAGTTTAGCCATAACCTTCACACGAGAAACTAGCAAAGGCGCTAGCTTACGACTTGGGGTCAGAACTTCACGCAATACGCCATCGACACGAAAACGAATCGAAAGGGTTTTCTCGAACGTCTCAATATGAATATCCGACGCACCTTCTTTGATCGCTTCGCCCAACATGGCGTTGATCAATTTGATGATTGGCGCATCGTCTTCCGATTCTAATAAGTCTTCATCGTGCGGCAGTTCTTCAGCCAAAGAGAAGAAATCATCGCTATCAGCACCAATATCTTCCATCAACTGACGCGCTTCAGACGAGTCGCGTTGATATGCTTCGGTCAGCTTTTTATCAAAGGCTTCTTTATCGATAGGTTGCGGTACGAAGCTTTTCTTTAATACACGACGGACTTCAACCAGAGCCGCAGGGTTAAGCGGCTCGACATAGTAAAGAATAGGTGGACGCTCAGGATGCTCTGTCTCCAGCACCAGTTTAAAGCGGTTGGCAAAACTGAATGGCAGACGACGCATACTTGGCGCTGTGTCTAACATATCAACCATTAGTTGTTTTCCATTTGATCAATAAACGCTTGAATCTCTGTTGGGTGCTGACGCTCCTGGCCAAAGGCTGGCATAACCGGGATCTTCTCGTCTGCCATCAACTTCAACCCTTGATCCGCTTTATAAAGCTGTTCTGCGCGAATAAAGTTGTATTTACGCTGCGTAATACCGTCAGCCGTCACACCATCGCGAATAATCGTCGGCTTGATGAACACCATCAAGTTACGTTTTTCTGTTTGCGTGCTAGTTGACTTGAACAGGTGACCCAGTACCGGAATGTCACCCAATAGCGGCACTTTAGACTCACTTTCAAGTGCGCGTTCATCGACCAAACCACCAAGAACCAACATCTGACCATCTTGGATCATGACAGAGGTGTTTAACTGTCGTTTAGCAAAGCGAACGTCAACCGCACCGTTTGCGCCTAATACGTTGGAAACTTCTTGTTCAATGTTTAACTGTACAGAGTCACCTTCGTTAATTTGTGGCACTACTTTGAGTTTGATACCGACTTCTTTACGGTCAACCGTTTGGAATGGGTTGTCGTTGTTTGAGCCAGCCGTAGAGCCCGTAATAACCGGAACCTCTTCACCCACAATAAATGATGCTTCGCCATTATCCATTACGGTAATACTCGGAGAAGATAGAATGTTTGAGTTGGAGTCAGAAGCAACAGCACTAATTAGCGCTGTCCAGTCACCCATGACAATACTCATTGCCGCACCATTTACTCCGCTAAGCGCTGACGCTAGCGTAGAGTAGTCACCTGATTCAGTAACATCATATGGCGTTCGTTCGCCATTAGAGTTGGTATAGTATTCAGTTCGGGTTTGATCTTTTGCTTCTTCTAGACCAACCATCACCTGACCAATCGGGGCTCCTGAGTTACCGTACTGAATTACAGCACCCGTTTCTAACGAACCCCACTGAACACCTAGGTTAATACCATCACCTTCAGACATTTCGACAATTAACGCTTCAATAAGAACCTGAGCACGACGAATATCGAGTTGAGAAATGACGTCTTGTAATGCCATCATAATATCTGGCGGCGCTGTTAAAACTAACGAGTTAGTTGCAGCGTGAGCAGCAATGACGACCTCACCACGCGATGCACCTGATGTTTTCTGACCGGCTTGTTTTTCAGCTTGCAGGTTATCGGAAACACCTTTCAATACATCCACCAAGTCTTCAGCTTTCGCATTTTTCAGGTACACAACTCGGTTGTTACCTTTTGTCGCCATTTCAACATCAAGTTGACGAATCAAACGTTTCAAGCGGGCTCTTACTTTTGGATCACCAGAAATTAAAATCGCGTTAGTACGTTCATCGGCCACAATTTTAGGTTCAAGGAACTCTGGCGTGCTTTTCTGATTCGCACTTTTATTCAGTGCTTCGACAATGCGTACCATTTCAGCAGCAGATGCATTACGCAGCTCCACCAATTCAATTTCTTTATCGCCGGCTTGGTCAACACGCTTGATGATCTCTGCTAAGCGATTCACTACTGCCGCACGACCAGTAATCAAGATAATATTCGCTGGATCATAATGAACCACGTTACCGGCACCGGCGTTATCAATCAGCTGGCGAAGTAGAGGAGACAACTCACGGACCGACACATTACGCACCGCGACAACTCGAGTGATAACACTATCGCCTTGCGCGCTACCATCACCTAACACAGGGATTGCTGAGGTTTTTGAGTCTTTTGCTTTGATAACCTTAAGTACCCCATTGTCCATCTCTACGACTGCGTAACCGTATACTTCAAGGACATTAAGGAAAAAGCTGTAATATTGCTCTTCGTTAAGTACGTCATAGCTGCGGACATCGATCTTACCGCGTACTGAAGGATCAACAATGATGGTCTTTTCGAGGTTACGACCCACTATGTTGATGAATTCTTGAATATCAGTGCCTTTAAAGCTCGCACTAAATTCGTTTGCCATTGCACCTGGTACGCAGAGTAAACTTCCTGCTAGTAGCCAAGCACTTTTGCTGAACCAATGTTTCACGTATGTCTCCCTGAACTTACGCCGGTTGCCTAAGTCTTACAATTGGATATAGATATCGTACTGTTGGCCGTCTCGCTCAACAGTTAAATTTAATTCTTGCGGATCGCTCATCACTTGCATCAGTTGTACTGAAGAAGACGGATCACTTAAATCGATCCCGTTCAGTTGAACCGCAATATCACCAGGTTGTAGCCCTACATCATTAAATAATGCGGCATCACGACCAGGTGATACTCGATAACCAACAATGTCTCCGTCTTTTTTGACGGGTGAAATGGTGATGTATTTAAAAACGCTTTGTGGATCTTTCGCAATTTCCTCGCGGATTTGCTCTAATTTCTCTCCAACGTCAGACGTCGCTGCTTCTGCTCGCTGAGCTTGCGCCCTAGCTACCTGCGGCGATTCAGATAGCTTCTTATATTCTATACCTTGCATCATTAAGGTCTCGTCTCGACCTTGGTTATCAATGATGACGCGATCCACCAATACCGCTTTTAGCGTCGCACGTGTCCCTTCGATTTCTTCACCCAAACCGTACGTAGCTTGCTTACCTCGGTTAGCAATAACAGCAAGGCTGGTATTGGCATCACTGCTGGCAACCGCACCGACTAGGGTGAGGTTAAGGCGCGTCTTAGGGGCGTCTTTAACAATAGGCTGTTCTACAACTGCCGCTTTTTGCTCAGTGAATTTACCGAATAGGTTGGCATTCTGAAGGGCATTAAAATCTATCGCGTCGCCTTTATTACTCGCAGTAACGCTACTCGCCGATGGACGCCATTGCGGCACTTCCGACGATTGAGGTATGGCTAACCACACAATTTTGCCAAGTATCCATCCGGTTATCGCAATAAACAGACAGGTAAGCAACAAGCTAAGTTTGGCTTGAATGGTATAATGATTGGACTTGATCTGAGCCAGTAGCGGTCTGCTTGATAATCCTGCACTTAGCTCTAAACGTTTCACTGAATGGATTCCTTTATTCTAACGTCCGTCATTTAAGCTATAACGATAGCTATCGACTTTAAATTGCTAAATTTGCAATAAAATTATTACTCAACAAAGAGCAGTGAACTATATCACAAGTTGTCTTTCATACCTTTTTCTTATGCAGTTTTTGCCAACTCCCTTGAAAAAAATACGCCTTGACTCCATCTGTAGGTGAATAATCCATCACTCATTGCCGTATTCGGGCAGTGATTAGATAGCGTAGTGTTCTATGAGTTCCCTAAATGAAGCCGTTAGGCTAGATAAATGGCTATGGGCCGCAAGATTTTACAAAACCCGCTCCATCGCGCGTAACATGGTCGATGGCGGTAAAGTCCACTATAATGGCCAACGAAGCAAGCCGAGTAAAATCGTTGAAGTGGGCGCTGAAGTAAGACTTCGTCAAGGCAACGAAGAAAAAATCGTGATCATCGAACAAATCTCAGATCAACGCCGAGGCGCTCCCATCGCACAAACCTTATATCGCGAAACTAATGAAAGTATAGCGAAACGTGAGGAACACGCGACTCAACGTAAGCTTAATGCCCACAACCCAAGTCCGGAACGCCGCCCAGATAAAAAGCAGCGCCGAGACATCATTAAGTTCAAACACCAATAAAAGCCGGAATTACCAACGAGGAAAGCACTCCATGGCAAATAATGTTTTAAACCGCTACCTATTCGAAGATCTTTCAGTACGTGGCGAGTTGGTACAATTAGATGAAGCGTACCAACGTGTTATCTCCAGCAAGGAATATCCGGCAGCAATAGAGAAACTGCTGGGTGAGCTACTCGTTTCAACTACTCTTTTAACTGCCACTCTTAAGTTCGAAGGTTCGATCACCATCCAGCTACAAGGCGACGGTCCTGTGTCTCTTGCCGTTATCAACGGTGACCATAACCAACGTGTTCGTGGCGTAGCTCGCTGGGAAGGCGATATTGCCGATGACGCAAACATTCACGATCTAATGGGTAAGGGCTACCTTGTGATCACTATCGAACCGAAAAACGGCGAGCGTTACCAAGGTGTCGTTGGATTAGAAGGTGACACTTTAGCAGAAGTGCTAGAAGGCTACTTTGCAAACTCAGAGCAGTTAAAAACGCGCCTATGGATCCGCACTGGTGAGCATGAGGGCAAAGCACACGCAGCAGGTATGTTGATTCAAGTGATCCCTGACGGCACTGGCTCTCCAGATGATTTCGAACATCTAGAGCAGCTCACTGATACAGTAAAAGATGAAGAATTGTTTGGTTTAGAAGCGAACGAGTTATTGTATCGACTATATAACCAAGACAAAGTACGTTTGTACGAGCCGCAACCTGTCGAGTTCCATTGTGGCTGTTCTCGTGAGCGTAGCGGTGCCGCAATCATCACCGTTGAGAAAGCTGAAATTTATGACATTTTGGCAGAAGTTGGATCAGTTTCTTTACATTGTGATTACTGTGGCACAACTTATACGTTCGACGAATCTGAAGTCACTGAACTGTATGCACAAGCTTCTACGGACAAGAAAACCCTGCATTAATTTACATAGCTTATCAAGCACGTAATTTACCCTACAAAAGGCCAGCTTAATGCTGGCCTTTTTGTGATCAACCCCTCGTAATAACTAACCTCAAGCGTAATAAAACAACTGCTTAATTTTAAACAATTAATAATGATTTTGCCCTAGCGCAAAGGATTGCGTGCACGATAGACTATTCCCACCAATATGTGACGGGTTACCTAAAACCTTATTGAAATCATGGGTAAATTTTGAGCTATCTCCCTGTTTTCTCCCCGCCCCGTTGCTAGCATGGTGAGCAGATTAAAATTAAAACATTCTTACAAAATCCCTACAAAATCCTTATAAGGAGCACCTATGACCGTTATGGAACATACTAAGGCTGCAACACTTGATCTAACCAAGCACGGACTGCATAACGTAAAAGAGGTTATTCGCAACCCAAGCTACGAAATGTTGTTTGAGGAAGAAACGCGTGAAGACCTAACCGGTTATGAGCGCGGCGTGGTTACTGAACTAGGTGCGGTTGCCGTTGACACTGGCATCTTTACTGGTCGCTCACCAAAAGATAAATACATCGTCAAAGACGCTACGACAGAAGAACATATGTGGTGGACGTCTGATCAAGTGAAAAATGATAACAAGCCAATCACTCCTGAAGTGTGGGACGAGCTAAAAGAACTGGTCACAAACCAGCTTTCTAACAAACGCTTGTTTGTTGTTGACGGTTACTGTGGTGCAAACCCAGATACACGTTTGAGCATTCGTGTTATCACAGAAGTCGCATGGCAAGCGCACTTCGTTAAAAACATGTTTATTCGCCCGACAGAAGAAGAGTTAGCGACATTTGAACCAGACTTCGTAGTAATGAATGGCGCAAAATGCACTAATCCAAAATGGGAAGAGCAAGGCCTGAACTCAGAAAACTTCACCGTATTTAACCTAACTGAGCGCATGCAACTTATCGGTGGTACTTGGTACGGCGGTGAAATGAAGAAAGGTATGTTCGCCATGATGAACTACTTCCTTCCACTAAAAGACATCGCATCAATGCACTGTAGCGCTAACATGGGCAAAGATGGCGATGTAGCGGTATTCTTCGGTCTATCTGGTACGGGTAAAACGACCCTGTCGACTGATCCTAAACGTGCGCTAATTGGTGATGATGAGCACGGCTGGGATGATGACGGTGTCTTCAACTTCGAAGGTGGTTGTTACGCAAAAACCATCAAACTTTCGAAAGAAGCGGAGCCGGACATCTACAACGCAATTCGTCGTGATGCACTGCTAGAAAACGTAACAGTACGTGGCGATGGTTCTATCGACTTTGATGATGGTTCGAAAACAGAAAACACACGTGTTTCTTACCCTATCTACCATATCGATAATATCGTTAAGCCAGTATCAAAAGGCGGTCACGCGAATAAAGTGATCTTCCTATCAGCCGATGCATTTGGCGTACTGCCTCCAGTATCTAAATTGACACCCGAGCAAACTAAGTACCACTTCCTGTCTGGCTTTACCGCCAAACTAGCGGGAACAGAGCGCGGTATTACTGAGCCAACACCAACTTTCTCTGCTTGTTTCGGCGCGGCGTTCCTAACGCTTCACCCAACTAAATACGCAGAAGTACTGGTTAAACGCATGGAAGCAGCAGGCGCTGAGGCTTACCTAGTGAATACTGGTTGGAACGGCACTGGCAAACGTATCTCTATTCAAGATACACGCGGAATTATTGATGCCATTCTTGATGGTTCGATTGAAGAAGCACCAACTAAGCACATTCCAATCTTCAACCTTGAAGTACCAACGTCACTACCAGGTGTGGATCCTAGCATTCTAGACCCTCGCGACACGTACGTTGACCCACTTCAGTGGGAAAGCAAAGCGAAAGATTTAGCAGCGCGCTTTATCAATAACTTTGATAAGTACACAGACAACGCTGAAGGTAAATCTCTGGTTGCGGCTGGTCCTCAGATTGATTAAATCGAGTAACAGCGACGTCGCGTAAACGCAGTGAAAAGTTGGCATTAACTTATCACCTTTACGTAGGCCAAGTTACAAAAATTGCTTCAAGCCCCTCTTTTGAGGGGCTTTTTATTGAATACCACAGAATATTGATACAAGCTAAAGCCTATCTAGTTTTATTTCATAACACACGTAGGTTCTAGCAAAGATGAAAACAGCGCGTCGAGTTTTACTTCTGTTACTGGTTATCTTAGTTGCCATTCCAGCCGCTACGATTGCGCTGCTAACAACATCTTACGCGGACGCAACCTGGCGCTTGCTGTCAAACACCTTTTCTCTTCCCTTCCGGGCCGGAAGCGTGCGTTATGGCTTTCCCTATCACCTAACTTTACAACGCGTGAACACCAGCGGAGACGATGCGTCTTACATCGAGCAAGTCGATTTATGGATGAATCCCGATGTTTATCGCGATGGTAAATGGATCGTTGATAGTTTATTGATTGATGGTATGAGCTTGCAGTATGGCGCACCAAAGCTCCCACCTTTAGACAACGTTTTATTCCATCAAATCGCGCTCAAAAATATTGATTACGCCGACGAGCAGTTCTCTGCCAATGGCATTGACCTTCAAATTCAATCACCACAATGGAATGGTCAATTAATACCATATGGCGAAGTTCAACTTGCAGCTGACCAACTCTATTGGAATGGCGAAGCCTTTAATCAAGTCTTAGTCGATATAGACTACAAACCGCAAGACAGTACGCTTTATGGCACCTCTTTTAACTGGCGTAACAGTCAAATATCTGGGCAAGGGGAGCAGTATCCTCAAGGCTGGTCTTTAGTAAATGTGACCATCAACAAGCTGAAACTGAGTAATACGCAGCGCCAATCACTGCTTGCAAAACCTTGGTACGATCTACCATTTAACATTAATCATATTAATAGCTTAGATTTGCTTAACGCCGATATTGAATGGGGCGACTGGCACTGGCAGAACTTGGATCTTTCTGTGGAAAACGCCACACTGCCACTGTCTCTCTGGAAGACAAAAGCTCAAGTGTCATTGCAGGCGGATAGCGTTCGATTCCAGCAGCAAACCGCAATAGAGCCACGTTTGAGTGCCGCTATCGAGCCAGGAGTAATCCAGCTCAACGAGCTCAGCTTAGATTGGCAGCAAGGTCGAGTGCAAGTTTCTGGATTGTTCACGCCAACACAATGGAAGCTCAAAGAAGCCTCTATTCAAGGCCTCAAGTGGGCAACACAGCCAGAAGACAACCTAAATTGGTGGCACGCCGCCACCAGCGAGTTAGAGCATGTTGCAATCGAACGACTCGACATTGAGCGCAGCCAAATTATCCAGCTATCTCACGAACCTTATTGGCAACTTTCCGGTTTAAATATCGAAGGGCAACAGCTTGATATTAAACAGTCTGCTCAACGTTGGGGCCTTTGGCAAGGCGAATTGGAAGTCAGCGTTGTCAACGCCAGCTATGACCAAATACTCACGTCTCACGCAGCACTTGCCATGCAAAGCAAAGATGGCTTTTGGCAATTGACTCGCCTTTTTGCGCCACTCGAGCAAGGCTACGTAGAAGGCATCGGACAGATAGATTTGAGTACCCCGAGCCAACCTTGGGCGCTCAACGTCAATGCTGATGGTATTCCCTTATCGCTCTTCCACGATTATTTTTTACCCGACATACTGGCTATTGATGGTTTTTCCGATCTCAGCCTCGATCTACAAGGGTTGTCAGGTGATCGCAACATGCTGGCCTACAGCTTGTCGGGTGAAGTGGAAGCCAACCTCCGAGATACCCGCTTGAAGTCCCAAGCGGATCATTCGCTCAAAGCCATTACCTTAAGTCCACTGCGTTTAAGCGCGCAACGAGGGGAAGTTGCCATAAAGCCGGTCACCATCTCAGGAAAAGCCATAAGTGGTAAGGTTTGGGGAACATTTGATATGGCCAACAACCCGCTAAGTGGCATTACTTATCAATTGGAAGAGTCGTGCGGAAACATTGAAGGCGATCTACTAAGTGGTGAAACCCACCGTAATGAGTGCGTGAACGCATCAAAACTGGCCGAGCCTACTGATATTGAGACTCCACAGAAAAATGAGCCTTCCATCGAGCAACCTATCGTGATTGATAACATCAACTTGGAGATTCAAGAGGAAGAGCTTTACGAAGAAGTTATCGAAGAAGATGAAGTACCCAACACGCATTCCGCAGCAGAAGAACAAATCCTCTCACCGACAGAGCAAGAAGGTGAAACAGATAAGCGCCCAGCAGGTCAGTCGGCGCTTACCCCATCAGCAACTGAGTAACTGCGAGTAGTTCGGTATCAACATATAGGTACCGACAAAATCCACAGCTGGCGTGTCACCACTATAAATCACTACGTGAATAACGATGCGTGCTTTGCGTCCCGACTCCAACCGGTCTAGGTCACCACTGATCCCATCCAACGAAGTACTCGCCACGGGGTTTTGTTCGACTGGTTGACGATAACGAATCGAGCTGTCGGCCAACACAATATCCCCGTGCAACCCACGCTCTTTAAGCAGCAGCCACGTCATCCCCCACCCTGTCAGGGTTGCTAAGGTAAAAGCTGACCCGGCGAACATGGTGTTATGCGGATTAAGGTTAGGATTAAGCTGCGCACAGCATTCAAACTGGTAACCCGTGTACTGGTTAATTTTGATCCCCATTTTGTCGCTAATTGGGATTTGTTGCTCCCAGCGCTGTTGAAGCTCAGTACACCATTCAGGGCGACGTAACACATTGGCCATCGGATCCAGTTGCTTCACCATTTGCTGATGGCGCACAGGGCCACGCTCATCGGTTAGCTCGCCTCGACGCTCAAAGCCATTTTTTTCATAAAAGGCGATGGCATCTTCACGGGCATTACACACCAAGCGTTTCGCTCCTTCTTGGCGCGCTAACGACTCTAGTGCAACCAAAACCAGCGAACCCATTCCTTTGCTACGGCGATTATTTTTAACCGCCATGTAGCGGATCTGGCCATCATTATCCGGTGTAATGTATAAACGGCCAATCGCCATAGGACGACCTCGTCCATCAACAATCATGCGGTGATGGCTCATTTCGTCGTATTCATCGCGCTCTGAGCCGATCGGCATACGCCATGGCTCACGAAGCAGTTGCCAGCGAAACTGATAATACTTGTTTATCTGATTATCGGTTTTGGGAGTAATGAGTTTGAACATATCAATCCTTTGAAAGCACAACACTAATCAGTGTCGGAAAAATTACTCCAAGCCAATTCCATGAGCTTGGAGTTAAAGCTTAGACTATGGCGCCTGTGTTACCAGATTAGACCTGCAACCAAAACGTCACTGGACCGTCATTCACCAAAGACACTTTCATATCGGCAGCGAAGCGGCCACGCTGTGTGGGTAAGACTTCTTCACACAAGTCAGAAAAGTAATCATACAAGCGCTCTGCATCAACAGGATGCGCACCGCGAGAAAAGCCAGCTCGCGTGCCTTTTTTTGTATCCGCAGGCAGCGTAAATTGAGAAACCACCAGCACTTTACCTTCCACCTGTTTAACGTTTAGGTTCATCTTGCCTTCGTCATCTTCGAACACACGGTAGGTTGTAACACGCTCCATTAAACGCTTTGCTTTAGCTTCATCGTCGTCCTTCTCTACGCCCAATAAGACCAGCAGACCACGATCAATTTCTCCTACGACTTCACCATCCACACGGACGGCTGCTTCACTGACTCGTTGAATTAGCGCTATCACTACTCTCGCTTCCTTCATCTGTTAACTGAGATTCAGCGGTCGAGTGTATCATGTCTAAATCTTCACTCCAGTGCTCTCGCTCACCAAGCGCAGCCGTAACTTCCGCCCCCAATAACACGATCATCCAGCATAAATACACCCAAACAAATAAGATAGGAATCGCCGCTAACGCGCCGTAGATGAGCTGATAAGACGGAAACTGAGTGATGTAGAGTGCAAAGCCTTTTTTACTCAACTCGAACAGTATCGCGGCGACTGCTGCCCCCATGGCACCATGAGCGAGGTGCACTTTTTTATTCGGCACTAGAATATACAAGCCAAGAAAAGCAAAAAAGGACAGCAACAACGGTAGCCAACGCAGAAATAGATTAAACGCACCAGATAATGTCTCATTCTCTAAAATTTGCAGCGAAGTCACGTACGACGTCGCCGCAATACTCGCACCGACCATGATCGGCCCTAACGTGAGTACCATCCAATACATAGAGAATGAAAAGACTAAACGGCGCTTGTCTTTAACTCGCCAAATGTAGTTTAAGTTCTTATCAATGTTGGAAATCAGCATGACCGCTGCGATGAATAAAAACCCACCGCCAACCGCGCTCATTTTGCCCGTATTCGCCACAAATTCCTGTAATGCCGTATGTACAGCTTCTCCAGAAGCTGGCACAAAATTCTCAATAATGTAGCCTTGCAGCACCTCACCAACGTTCGCAAAAACGGGAAATTTCGACAATATTGATAACAATACCGTCAGCATTGGCACGATGGATAACAAGGTAATGTAGGCAAGATAGCCCGCGTTCACATTCACACGGTCATGCGTTAATCGCTTAAGAAGATACTTAAAAAACGCGACGCAACTTGGCAGTAGATTGATTAATCTCGCCTTGTAACTCTCTGATAACTGGTTCATAGTTCATCCCATAATTAGCGCCGAGGACATAAGAATGCCTTATTTATTAGCAATTGTACTATCAATTTTCACTTTAACAGGGTGTCAATCTGCTTATTACTCAGCAATGGAGCAGGTTGGGTATCATAAACGAGATATTATGGTCGACCGCGTCGAAGATGCCAAAGAATCTCAACAAGATGCACAAGAAGAATTCACCAGTGCACTTGAAGCCTTGTCTGCGATCACCAACTTTGATGGTGGTGAGCTAGAAAATGTCTACAACAACATCAATGACAAATACGAAGATAGCGAAAAAGCGGCTCAAGACGTACGTGACCGTATTGCTGCGATTGAAGACGTATCCGGCGCACTGTTTGATGAGTGGCAAGATGAGCTAGAGCTGTACTCGAGTGCGAAACTGCGTCGTTCAAGCGAGCAAAAGCTACGTGAAACCAAAGCCTCGTACAAAACCATGCTTAGCGCTATGAAGCGTGCAGAGAAAAAGATGACACCGGTACTGGATACGCTACGTGACAACACGTTGTACTTAAAACACAACCTTAACGCCAGTGCGATTGGTTCTTTGCAAGGTGAGTTCTCTAGCTTAGAGAAAGACATTCAGTTTGCGATCAAACAAATGAACGAAGCGATTGCAGAGTCCGATAAATTCCTACAAAAGCTCAATCAAAAGTAAATGATTTAGACCTCCTCCTAGTGAGGAGGTTTTAGTCGGCGACCTTACCGAGTAAACCGATGACTCTTCGAACAAAGCCGACTCTCTCTGGCACAGTTCCCCATGGTACTTCTATCACTTCATAACCCAACTCAGTATAGACACTCACTAACGACTGATGAATCTCCAATGCTTCTTCAAAGCTGTGTGGACGCACTTCATCTTGTACGTAAATGGATGCTTCAGGTCGACAAGTAAACACCTGACTATGGTACCCAGCGCTTTCGGTTAAGAAAGCTTGGTCAACCTTACAGCCGCCCACTTGTAGGTATGCAATGATGTCGGGGATGGCGCGATCAACAAACGCAACATCATGACAACGCGCATCATTCTTTTGCTTGTCCATCAACCCAAGGCATAACTTGGCAAACTCAGGTAAATTCGTCCACGGCAAAATACCATTTTCTAACTGGCTTTGCTGCTCAATCAAGTCGCGAGACCCTTCAGGAAACGTGGCATAACCACACGCGTCTAGCGCATTCAGCAGTGTTGTTTTTCCCGCACCAGGCCCACCGGTGATAATAATCGGGTTCATATTCAACTCCAGAAAACAAAAAGCCCCGAGCATAACTCGAGGCTTCTTCTTAATTGAATCGCTTAACGAAAATTATTTCGCGCCACGAGAAGCACGCTTACGGTCGCTTTCCGTTAGGAACTTCTTACGGATACGGATGCTTTCAGGCGTTACTTCTACTAGCTCGTCGTCATCGATGAATTCTAGTGCTTGCTCAAGAGTCATCTTGATAGGCGGAGTAAGAACCTGTGCGTCATCTGTACCAGATGCACGAACGTTGGTTAGCTGCTTACCTTTCAGTGCGTTTACCGTTAGGTCGTTGTCACGGCTGTGAATACCGATAACCATACCTTCGTAAACTTCAACACCGTGACCGATAAATAGACGACCACGCTCTTGAAGGTTGAACAGTGCGTTAGTTAGCGCTTTACCCATCGCGTTCGCGATTAGTACACCGTTTACACGTTGACCGATGTTACCGCCTTTGTGAGGGCCGTAGTGATCAAACGTATGGTAAAGAAGACCTGAACCTGAAGTCAGTGTCATGAATTCCGTTTGGAAACCGATCAGACCACGTGATGGCATAACGAAGTCCATACGCACACGACCTTTACCGTCTGGAGACATGTCTTTCAGCTCACCTTTACGTAGGCCGATGTTCTCCATGATGCCGCCTTGGTGCTCTTCCATTACGTCGATAGTTACCGTTTCAAACGGTTCCATCAACTGACCATCTTCTTCTTTGATGATTACTTCTGGACGAGATACTGCTAGCTCGAAGCCTTCACGACGCATGTTTTCGATCAGGATAGAAAGGTGAAGTTCACCACGACCTGATACGCGGAATTTATCTGGATCGTCTGTTTGCTCAACGCGTAGTGCAACGTTGTGTACCAGTTCCTTCTCAAGACGCTCAAGGATGTTACGTGACGTTACGAACTTACCTTCTTTACCCGCGAATGGAGACGTGTTTACTTGGAATGTCATCGTTACTGTTGGTTCATCAACAGACAATGGTGGTAATGCTTCTACTGCGTTTTGTGCACAGATAGTGTCAGAAATTTTCAGCTCGCCAAGACCAGTGATTGCGATGATATCACCCGCGTTAGCTTGTTCCACTTCGTGACGCTCTAGGCCAAGGTAGCCCATTACTGTACCCACTTTACCGTTGCGAGTTTTACCGTCAGCACCAATAATGGTTACCTGCTGGTTTGGTTTAACGCTACCACGAGTTACGCGAGCCACGCCGATAACACCAACGTAAGAGCTGTAGTCTAGCTGAGAAACTTGCATCTGTAGTGGACCATCAAGGTCAACATTTGGCGCGTCAACAACATCAACGATAGTTTGGAATAGTGGTTCCATGTTCTCGCCAGTTTCGCCTTCTTCTAGAGAAGCCCAACCGTTAAGTGCTGATGCGTAAACTACTTTAAAGTCTAGCTGGTCATCAGTTGCACCTAGGTTGTCGAACAGGTCGAACACTTGGTCCATAACCCAATCAGGACGTGCGCCAGGGCGGTCAATCTTGTTGATTACAACGATTGGTTTTAGACCGTGAGCAAACGCTTTTTGTGTTACGAAACGCGTTTGAGGCATTGGACCATCAACTGCGTCAACGATAAGTAGTACAGAGTCTACCATCGACATGATACGCTCAACTTCACCACCGAAGTCCGCGTGTCCCGGAGTATCTACGATGTTGATACGGTAATCGTTCCAGTCGATTGCTGTGTTTTTAGCAAGAATGGTAATACCGCGCTCTTTCTCGATGTCGTTCGAGTCCATGACTCGCTCTTCAGCTTCACCGCGAGACTCAAGCGTGCCTGATTGTTGTAGCAGCTTGTCAACCAACGTGGTTTTACCGTGGTCAACGTGCGCGATGATCGCGATATTTCTTAATTTATCAATCTGTGGAGTAGCCATGGATATTGATTCACTTAGATAGATGAAATGCCCCCACGCTGAGAACGGGTGCTCTCTGGCGACATTTGCTGATTAAAAAAACGGCCATAATGTACCAGATTTTAGCAAAAAGCCTAGAAATATGTGATCTACTCCCGAGCATTTCTGCGATTTTTACGCTTAATGCCCATTTTCTTCCTCAGAACGAATTGATTAAACGCAACTTTATTCTAATCGATGCATAATTCAAATTGACTCTTGCTCAAAAACTGGGCTGAATACGCAATGTACCTGTCACATTATGGTGCAACAATGATTTTTGGCACCATAATAGTGCAAGCAAAGATCATTTTGGTGCAAGCAAGTGCACCAAACTAGCATTCAAAAACACAATTGCTTGAAATTAATGGAATATTTTTTTTGGCACGGTTTTGGCTTTAGTTAAAACAGCATCGATTAATGAAAAGTCAAATTGATTAATCAATGCCAGGTTTCATGAATAATTCATAAATCGAGCTTTTACCGCTTATTAACACTGGAGGTTATCCAAGATGTCAGTAGAAAACGTTCTATCGCTGATCCAAGAAAACGAAGTTAAGTTTGTTGACCTACGCTTCACTGATACAAAAGGTAAAGAGCAGCACATTTCGATCCCTGCTCACCAAATCGACGCAGACTTCTTCGAAGAAGGTAAAATGTTCGATGGTTCATCAGTTGCTGGCTGGAAAGGTATCAACGAATCAGACATGGTAATGATGCCTGACGCATCTTCTGCTGTGCTTGACCCATTCACGGAAGACGCAACACTAAATATCCGTTGTGACATCTTAGAGCCTGCAACAATGCAAGGCTATGACCGTGACCCACGCTCTATCGCAAAACGCGCTGAAGACTTCATGCGTTCTACTGGTGTTGCAGATACTGTACTTATCGGTCCTGAGCCAGAATTCTTCCTATTTGATGACGTGAAGTTCTCTACAGACATGTCAGGCTCTTTCTTCAAAATCGACGACGTAGAAGCGGCATGGAACACAGGTTCTGACTACGAAGAAGGTAACAAAGGTCACCGTCCAGGCGTTAAAGGTGGTTACTTCCCAGTAGCTCCAGTAGATTCATCTCAAGACATCCGTTCTGCTATGTGTCTAGTAATGGAAGAAATGGGTCTTGTTGTTGAAGCGCACCACCACGAAGTGGCAACGGCGGGTCAAAACGAAATCGCAACTCGTTTCAACACGCTAACAACCAAAGCTGACGAAATCCAAATCTACAAGTACGTTGTACACAACGTTGCTCACGCGTTTGGTAAAACAGCGACGTTTATGCCTAAACCACTTGTTGGCGACAACGGCAGCGGTATGCACGTTCACCAGTCTCTAGCAAAAGATGGCGTAAACCTATTTGCTGGTGACAAGTACGGCGGTCTATCTGAAATGGCGCTTTACTACATCGGTGGTATCATCAAACACGCTCGTGCAATCAACGCATTCGCTAACCCATCAACCAACTCGTACAAACGTCTTGTACCAGGCTTCGAAGCACCAGTAATGCTAGCTTACTCAGCGCGTAACCGCTCTGCTTCAATCCGTATCCCAGTGGTACCAAGCCCGAAAGCACGTCGTATCGAAGTTCGTTTCGGTGACCCAGCGGCGAACCCATACCTATGTTTCGCAGCAATGCTTATGGCTGGTCTTGACGGTATCAAGAATAAGATCCACCCAGGCGAAGCGATGGATAAAGACCTTTACGATCTTCCAGCTGAAGAAGCAGCAGAAATCCCAACTGTTGCATACTCACTAAAAGACGCGCTAGCAGAGCTAGATGCTGATCGTGAGTTCTTAACAGCGGGCGGTGTATTCTCTGACGACTTCATCGATTCATACATCGACCTTAAGTCTCAGGACGTAGAGCGTGTGAACATGACAACTCACCCTGTTGAGTTCGAACTTTACTACTCTGTGTAAGGTCGACACTGTGTAAAATGTAAACACAGCAATAAAATATTAGGCTCGCCTCGCAGGCGGGCCTTTTTTGTATTCGCCACTCAAGCTTCGACGTTTAACATGAGGGGATAATAAAAATACGCTTAGAATTTTTCCTTACAGGTCAAAGAGCTAAGCCATTGAAACGTGAAATCATCGAACAAGAGAAGGTGAGCAATGAAAGTTCAGCTTATTCCATCACTGTGTGCACTCAGCGGATTGTTAATCGCCTCTACCGCCTTCGCGCAGGTCGCGTATACGTGGGTAGATGAAAATGGCGTGGTTCACTTTAGTGATACGCCAAACAAAGGAGCAAAAGCGATCGCACTGCCAAACCTTGAAGCCAGCGCACCAGCTCCTGAGGTAGAAAGTACTGAATCGCTCGCACCTCAGACTACGCCATCTACTGCATCACAAAACAAGCCAGATAAAACAACCGAGAAGCCTCTCCCATTAGAACTTTCAATGCAGACCCCCAAGCACAACGAGACCATCCGCAGCAATCGAGGCATCATCAATATTCAATTAGAAACCAATCGCAAGCTTGGTATCGGTGAGCAATTGCAATTGTTACTCGATGGAAAACCTTATGGTGCACCACAAAACCATATAGTGTGGCAGTTAAACAATATTGACCGAGGCACTCACACACTTGCTGTGCACGCGAAAAGAAGCGGCAAGCTTATTGCATCTACTAGCCCTATAACGGTGCATTTACATAGAGCAAGTGTTAAGCCGACCGTAAAAGGGGCAAAATAGAATATCTGGTGAAAAAAATCACATCACAGCGATGCTTTTCACTTTTTCTTCTAAGATTTATTCGCCATACTTAACGTTCAATTGCACCATTATTGTGCATCGCACAATCTTAAAGCAAAACAAGGACGTAATGTGGATACCAGTCTTCCTAGTGCCATTCTCAACAATATGGTGACAGCAACGCTGATTCTTGATGATGGATTGGCCATCCGTTATGCCAATCCGGCTGCCGAATTGCTGTTTTCTCAAAGCGCCAAACGAATTATTGAACAATCGCTTTCTCAATTGATTCAGCATGCGTCGCTGGATCTCGCGCTGCTCACTCAACCGTTGCAAAGTGGCCAAAGCATCACCGACAGTGACGTCACTTTCGTTGTTGATGGCCGCCCTTTAATGCTAGAGGTGACGGTTAGCCCTATCACTTGGCAAAAGCAGTTGATGCTTCTGGTCGAGATGCGCAAAATTGATCAGCAGCGCCGACTCTCTCAAGAACTGAACCAGCACGCCCAACAACAAGCGGCGAAGCTGCTAGTCCGAGGGCTTGCACATGAGATTAAAAATCCGCTTGGCGGCTTACGTGGTGCGGCGCAATTGTTAGAAAAAATGCTGCCAGAGCCCTCTCTCACCGAATATACACACATCATCATTGAGCAAGCAGACCGTTTAAGGGCGCTCGTGGATCGATTACTAGGACCGCAGAAGCCAGGTAAGAAGACACAAGAGAATCTGCACCAAATTCTTGAAAAGGTTCGCCAACTGGTTGAATTAGAGTCACAACGCTCAATCATCATTGAACGAGATTATGACCCAAGCTTGCCAGAGATTTTGATGGATACAGACCAAATCGAGCAGGCAATGCTTAATATCGTCAGCAACGCCGCACAAATTCTTAGCCATCAAGAACACGGGAAAATAACCATTCGCACCAGAACGGTGCACCAAGCCAATATTCACGGCAAACGCTGTAAACTCGCTGCTCGTGTCGAAATCACAGACAACGGCCCAGGTATTCCACCGGAACTACAAGACACGCTGTTCTATCCCATGGTCAGTGGCCGCGAGGGAGGAACTGGATTAGGGCTATCTATTTCGCAAAATTTGATCGACCAGCACAATGGAAAAATAGACGTAGAAAGCTGGCCTGGTCACACAACATTTACTATTTATCTGCCGATCTGATTGCGCTAATGGACTTCAAGTCGCGTCAGTTTTTCGGTTTGCTGCAAGGATTACTACATGAGTAAAGGATATGTTTGGGTCGTTGATGACGACAGTTCAATTCGCTGGGTAATGGAGAAAACGCTCTCCTCTGCCAACATCAAATGTGAAACCTATGCCGATGGGGAAAGCGTGTTAATGGCGCTCGAACGCGAAGTGCCGGATGTTCTAGTATCAGACATTCGCATGCCAGGTATTGATGGGTTGGAGCTACTAAAACAAGTACAGCGCGATTACCCAGACCTTCCCGTGATTATCATGACCGCGCACTCAGATTTAGATGCAGCAGTGAATGCGTACCAAAAAGGTGCTTTTGAATATTTACCAAAACCTTTTGATATTGATGAAACTTTAACTCTGGTTGAACGAGCCATTGCACACAGCCACGAAAACAAACGCGAGCAGCTCTCTCCAGAAGACATTCCAGCAGAAACGCCTGAAATTATCGGTGAAGCACCAGCGATGCAAGAGGTGTTTCGCGCCATTGGTCGTCTTTCTCGCTCCTCTATTTCAGTCTTGATTAACGGTGAATCGGGCACGGGTAAAGAACTCGTTGCTCATGCACTGCACCGTCACAGTCCACGTGCTAACAAACCTTTCATTGCGCTCAATATGGCGGCGATTCCCAAAGACTTGATTGAATCAGAACTGTTTGGCCACGAAAAAGGCGCGTTTACGGGGGCAAACAATGTTCGTCAAGGACGATTCGAACAAGCCAATGGCGGCACTCTATTTTTAGACGAAATCGGCGACATGCCATTGGACATTCAAACTCGTTTACTACGCGTTCTAGCTGACGGGCAGTTTTATCGAGTGGGCGGTCACTCTCCGATCAGTGTCGATGTACGAATTGTCGCGGCAACACACCAGAACTTAGAAAAGCTGGTGCACGAAGGTGACTTCCGTGAGGACCTCTTTCATCGCTTAAACGTGATTCGCGTGCAGATCCCGGCACTGCGTGAGCGTAAGCAAGACATTGAAAAGCTTACACAGCATTTTCTTATCCGTGCGGCTGATGAGCTTGGTGTGGAAACAAAAACTCTCCACCCGTCAACCGTGGAGATTCTTAACCGCCTTGATTGGCCTGGCAACGTGCGTCAATTAGAGAATATTTGCCGTTGGTTAACCGTTATGGCCAGTGGTAGCGAAGTGTTACCAAATGACTTGCCAAGCGAACTACTCGAAGAGAAAAAATCCATTTCAGACTCTGCACATGGTAGTTGGCAAGAACAATTAGCGGATTGGGCACGGCATTCACTCGCAGCAGGAGATAAAGAACTGCTTTCTTACGCTTTACCAGAATTTGAACGCATTTTATTAGAAGCAGCCTTAGAGCACACTAAAGGTCATAAGCAAGATGCCGCTAAAGTATTAGGCTGGGGGCGAAATACACTCACCAGAAAATTAAAAGAATTGTACTGACAATCACTTACGTGGTGCATTAACAACGAGCGTCGTTTGTCACTCGATATTAATAAAAACATCAGTACAATTGTGGCGCACCACCATCTATGTGATTAGGCGATGTCTACTGCTACGACTCAAATTACACTGCGTACTGCTGTTTTGATTCCATTTGTCATGATCTTCTTACTGGCGATCGGTGTCATTGTCTACGTCCAAAAACAAAGTTACGAAGAAGTGGTCACGGATATCAGTGACAAGCAACTTTCCGTGTTAACCGAAAGTGTCCACGACCACCTCAATAGCTATCTACGTAAGCCTTTTACTGCGGTTATGGCTCTCGCGCACAACGTCAGCTATCACAACCTTTATCGCCCTCACGATACCTCAGACATTCAAAACTACCTGCTAAGTGCATTCAAAAATCTTTACCAATCGATACCGCAGTTGGATGTAATCGCATTTGGTTCAGAAAACGGCGACTTTGCAGGCTTTCGCCGCGAGCTTTCCGACGATTACACCTTAATGGTGCAAGATCGCTATACCGATGGTGATCTGGTTATTTATGGGACCAACCATGTGAGTAACAACATTCGAACGGTTATCTCCCAATACGATCCTCGCACTCGCCCATGGTATAAGCCCGTTGCGGAGAGCCAAAACGCCACTTGGTCTGAAATTTATACCAACGCTGATGAACGCCAGGATATTACGCTATCAGCCATGACGCCGGTGTACAAACACGACCAATTTGCTGGTGTTTTGGTGACAGACATTCGTATCAATACATTCAACGAATTCCTGCGCGAGTTAAAATACAACACTAAAGCGTCGGTCTACATCATGGACCCAGATCATCGTTTAATCGCTCACTCAGGCCCGGGAAGCGTCATCTCATGGGGCACAAAATTTTCGGATAAAGGGCAGCGTTTGCTTGCCGCTGAAAACGCAGACCCGATCATCAAAATCAGTGCGAGCCGCGTCCGGTCTTTCGATCTCAACAACACCAAGCAACCTTATACTTTTTCATTTGAACATGATGGCCAACGTATTTTCAGTCGGCTAACCCCGTATCGAGACCAAGACGGCTTAACATGGTTTATCGGCACCTCCATTTCGGAGTCTGAGCTTCTCGGCCTGTTACCGAAAAGCCAGCAAGAGAGTTGGCTCGTTGGCATTATTGTAAGCCTATTTGGGATCGCCATCAGTTGGATCATTTTCAACCGAGTTACCAGACCAATTAACGCGACGGCCGCCGCCGCTCAGCACCTGGCAAATGGGGATTGGGATAGCGGCATGCCAAAGCCTGGTTATGTGTATGAGACAACCGTACTGGTTCATGCTTTTAATGAAATGGCGAACAATCTAAGAGCTTCATTCAAAGCATTGCGTGAACAGTTGGTTTATGACTCTCTAACACGCTTATATAGCCGTCAGGGTTTGGTCGAAATCTGTGAAAATCAGTCTGATCTTTGTCACGGCAGTTTATTTTTACTTGGCATCAACAAATTTAGAGATATCAACGACAGTGTGGGTCATCACAACGGCGACCAGTTGTTGGTCAGCATCGCTGAAAGGCTAAAACAGCAGTTTCGTGACAACGCATTATTGGCTCGGATTGGTGGTGATGAGTTCGCGGTGTTTCTCTCAAATGTCGACACTGAAACCAAAATTAAACAAACCGAACGTCGATTACAGCAACTCTTTTCCACCCCATTTATGGTGGAAGGCGAGAATGTAGTGATGAAGATTTCACTTGGTATTGTACAAACCCAGCCAAACGAAACCATGCCTTTATGGTTACGCAACGCCAGCATCGCATTAAGTTACGCTAAACAAGACTCACTGACTGGTGTTTGTCACTACAGCCCAGAACTAGCGAGCGCTTCAAAGTTTCGTACGCAAATGCTGACCAAGATCCAAACTGGTATTGAAAACCGAGAGTTTATTCCTCATTACCAACCGATTGTGGATCTCGTCAGTGGCACGGTGTGTGGCGCCGAAGCACTGGCGCGTTGGCATAGCGACTCAGGTATGGTGTCACCATTAGATTTTATCCCAATCGCGGAAGAAAGCGGCATGATCAAAGCCATCGGCCAACAGATTCTGTTACAAGCTTGTCGCGACACTTACCAAGCGATCGAAAGCAAACAGTGGCCGTCGGACTTCCAACTGCATGTGAATATCTCTGTTAATCAACTATCCTGCCCAAGTTTTGTTGATACGGTGACAAGCGTATTGGATATCACGAAATTACCAGCAAGTAACCTCACACTAGAGATCACAGAATCACGTATCATTGATAGCGCACCGACCACACTAGAAAATATGACTAAACTGCGTGAAATGGGTATTGGTATCGCGATAGATGACTTTGGCACCGGCTACTCATCACTGGGTTACCTCCACTCTCTGCCGTTTACCTGCTTGAAGATTGATCGCACCTTCATCAATCAACTCACACAAGAAAACTTAAACAGTTCAGTCGTCGCTGCCGTCATCAATATCACAGCAGGTCTCAAAACTAATGTCGTCGCGGAAGGTGTCGAGGATAGCAATCAAGCACAATTACTGCGCTCTTTAGGCTGTAATCAGGTGCAAGGCTTCTACTACAGCCGCCCTATGCCACTAGAAGAATGGCCAACACATTTGGTGAACATGAAGTAGAAAAGAGCCAGAATCGTTGATTTCCTAGTCATCCTCTACTGACAATCTACCCAACTGTTATTTATACTTAACTGCAAATCTTACCCATGTATTGTCACAGATGATGTTTGGGCCCTGTTCCAGTTCATAACTATCCGGATCGACAAAATGATAACGAAGAACCTTCCTCTAACTGATTTGCACCGTCACCTCGACGGTAACATTCGTACTAAAACGATTCTTGAGCTAGGCCAAAAGTTTGGCATTGCCCTACCAGCGTACGATATTGAGTCTCTCACTCCTCACGTTCAAATTGTCGAAGCGGAACCCTCTCTTGTTGCTTTCCTTTCTAAGCTCGACTGGGGTGTTGCGGTACTGGGCGATCTAGATGCGTGTCGTCGTGTCGCATACGAAAACGTAGAAGACGCGCTAAATGCACAAATCGATTACGCTGAGCTGCGTTTCTCTCCTTACTACATGGCGATGAAACACAAGCTACCAGTAGCGGGGGTTGTTGAAGCCGTCGTGGACGGTGTGCAAGCGGGTATGCGCGATTTTGGCGTGAAAGCCAACCTGATCGGTATCATGAGTCGTACATTTGGTACTGACGCATGTCAACAAGAACTGGACGGCATTCTGAGCCAGAAAGATCACATCGTTGCCGTCGACCTTGCGGGTGACGAGCTAGGCCAACCGGGTGATCGCTTTGTGTCTCACTTCAAGCAAGTACGCGATGCTGGCCTTGGGGTAACGGTCCATGCTGGTGAAGCAGCAGGTGCAGAGAGCATGTGGCAAGCAATCAATGAGCTGGGCGCAACTCGTATCGGTCACGGCGTAAAAGCGATTCACGATCCAAAACTGATGGATTACCTAGCAGAAAACCGCATTGGTATTGAATCTTGCCTGACGTCAAACTACCAAACAAGTACGGTAGAAACGCTAGAAAACCACCCTCTCAAGCAGTTCCTAGAGCATGGCGTTCTTGCGTGTCTGAACACTGACGATCCAGCGGTTGAAGGCATCGAACTGCCATACGAATACGAAGTAGCAGCACCAGCCGCTGGTCTGAGCCAAGACCAGATTCGCCAAGCGCAAATCAATGGCCTTGAGATTGCGTTCCTTTCAGAAGCAGAAAAAGCGGAACTGAGAGAAAAAGTAAAAGATCGCGCTTAAATCCAGCGAAAACATAAAAAAATGCCAGTATCTGCTGGCATTTTTTATATCTTGAATCTGTATCTCTGATTAAATAACACGAGAGAACTGTTGCTGACGCGCCTTTGCTCGTAGGTATTTATCGAAGCTCATACAAATATTACGGATCAACAAACGACCTCGCAGCGTCACACGAATTTCATTATCATCCACTTCCACCAGCTCATCGTTGATGAAGGTCTGAAGTAGCTGTAAGTCTTCTTTAAAGTACTGTTCAAACCTCACTTTAAACTCAGACTCAATGGCTTTCTTGTCTAACTTGAAATTACAAATCAGCTGCTTAATCACTTCACGACGGAGCAAATCATCGGAGTCCAGAGAGACCCCTTTCCATAGAGCGTGACGAAGTTCGTTGACTTGAGCGTAGTATTTCTTCAGCTCTTTCTGGTTTTGCGCGTACGCATCGCCGATCATCGAGATTGCAGAAACACCAAAGCCAACCAAGTCACATTCACCTTGTGTGGTGTAGCCTTGGAAATTGCGATGCAAAATACCTTCGCGCTGGGCAGCAGCAAGTTCATCGTCCGGCAAAGCAAAGTGGTCCATACCGATAAATTGGTAGCCAGCATCAGTCAGTGTCGCGATGGTGTCTTGCAGAATCGCCATCTTCTCTTCTGCCTTTGGCAGGTCTTCGTCTTTAATCTTACGCTGCGCTGCAAATAGCTGTGGCATGTGCGCGTAGTTAAACACGGATAGACGGCCCGGCTGCATCTCTAGCACTTGTTCTAGAGTCTTGGCAAAAGATTCTTTGGTCTGCTTCGGTAAACCGTAAATCAAATCTAGGTTCGTCGAACGAAAGCCTAACTCTTTTGCGCGCGCAACCATCGCAACGATGAACTCTTCATCTTGCTCACGATTCACCAGTTTTTGCACTTCTTTATTGAAGTCCTGAACACCGATGCTCAAACGATTGAAGCCTTCACTACGCAGATGATCCAGCATGGTCAGCTCGATTTCACGCGGGTCAACCTCGATACTGATTTCAGCATCGCTACTAAAAGTAAACTCTTGGCGTAGCAGGCTCATTACACGCGTGATTTGCTTTTCAGAGAGAAACGTCGGTGTACCACCACCAAAATGCAATTGCGTCACGGTGCGACCAACAAGTAATGCAGCACGTTGACGAATTTCGTGTTCAAGCACGTCGAGGTATTCATCCGCTTTGTGCGAATGGCGTGTAATGACTTTATTACATCCACAGTAGTAACAAAGCTTGTGACAGAACGGAATGTGTACGTACAGCGATAATGGGCGTTCTGGGTATTGAGTGCATGCCATATCATAATCAGAAATGGTGAACGCTTCGTGAAACTCCAGCGCCGTTGGGTACGACGTATAACGAGGCCCGGAATAGTTGTACTTATCCAATACCGCTTGATCCCAGACGATTTGCTGTTTCGATTCAGTGTGTTGATTCGACATGGTGGTACTTTCCGTTAAATGCTAGGGCAACGAAAGCCGTCACCCGATATTCAGAGCCGCTATTTTGCCATACGACGATGACAAGCGTGGCAACGCCGACTGGCTTTTTAAGTATAAAACTAAAGAAGTGCTAGCGTGATCACGATACCCCCATTAGCCATAAGGAGACTATTGGGGGTCGCGCTTAAATCATCTGAATATTGATTTGATTATTCAGTGGCTGGACGTTTTTCTGCAACACTTTGAGCTCCTCAATAATCGCATCAGTGAGGCGGCTTTCCGCTTTATGACGCGTCAAGTTCTGTTGCATACGCTCTTTCTTGGCAAGTTGTTGGCGTTCTTCGCCACGCGCCATATCTTTCACTATGTGGTAAAGCTCAGAAATCGCAGGGTACGTTTTATCGAAATCAACGCGGTCTTCACCTTGTACATAATCCATGATGTTATACACACGGATACTGATTTCAGATAAATCGCACTGGCCTTGAATGCCCGCCTGACACAAGGTATGCACATTCTCAAAAATGTTGGCGTTACGTTTGTCTATCGCCAATTTTTGATGCTTCAGCTGCAATTCCTTTTGCTTTTTCAATTGAAGCAGAAGGTAACCTGCATAAGAAGCGAGTGCGATGATAATCACAACACCAGCAATAGCTAATAAGGTTACATTCATAGCTTAATTATCCTTTATAGTCGTCGAAATTAATGTCGTCGAAATCTGCCAGCAAGTCATCATCGTTGCGCGTGCTTTTCTCAGCAGGTGCAGTGAAGTCTTCCTCTTCTTCAGGTTCCAACAAACCTAGTTGGTCCATTAGCTTCTCAATGCGATCGAGTTTCTCATCGACGAATTTCTGTAGACCTGTGCCCAGGTTTTCACCCGCTTCAATACGGTCTAGCAACACGTTCAATTGCGCGTCATTTTCTAGCATCTCTAGTTCTTGCTCTGCCGACAAACGACGCTCTTGCTTCGTCATTTTCTTCGCAGGTTCGACAATCAGAGGTATTTTCTTTTTGCTGCCTAAGCGCGGGTCGCGATTTTGTGCAGCAGCTTGCTTTTTCTGCTCGTTAACTTCTGAGTTACGGTTACCCGTTTTCAGACCCTTACGCTTTTTAGCACGCTTGCGTAAGCGGCCTTCCACATCAGATTCTGTACGGTTACGAGTTACAACAAACTCAGGTGCACCAGCGGCACCCGGTTTTCTAGATTTTTTACTACGGCTCATTACTGGGGTTTCCTCAGTAAAATTACATCATTACCAATAAATTCGAGTTCGAGCTTATCCCGCTCTGCTAGGAACTGGAACGTGTCACGACTAAAGAACACTACGTGAGTGAGATCGTTCTTATAATGCCATGATTTGAAAGCCTCCACGTCGATGACCATTTTCGTCATCAGGCCTATCCAGCCCCCTGGCTTAACTAAATTCAACCATTGCTTCCACACCAAATCTGGGTGGTAGAGGTGCTCTATCACCTCTGTTGCTGTCATGAAGTCGTACGTTTTTTCTAAAACCGACGTATCAGGGTGGTAATAGAGATCGTACAACGCCATGTTGTGCCCCGCCTCTTCCAGCATCAAGGAGAGCGTTGGGCCAGGACCACAACCAAAGTCGATACCATTTGATTGTGGAGAAATTCGCTCTGTGATCGGGTCAGCAATACGCGACAAAAAGCGTCGGTAACCCAAATCATCGGGGTTGTTCTCATGCAAATCATAGTGAGCTTTTTCGCTTTCCGCATCCAAACGTTGGTCTGGATTTACGAATACCAAGCTGCACTGCTCACATTGAAGATATTCACGACGCTTATCTTCAAAATAATGGTGAGTGCGCTGATTTTGGCATAAAGGACAGGTATGCATGCTGACTTCCTCAAACAGGGATGCGAAACATACCAGAAAGTGAACTCGGATTGGAGTGTTGTTGAGTATTTTTTCAGCAATTTTTGTTAAAAAACTTTGTTTACAACCTATAAAGCTAAATAAGTGCAGTAATCTCAATTCAAGTTACGACTGAGCAAGTCAACGGATATAAAAAAAGCGACAGTCAGACTGTCGCTTTCTAAGTGCCATCTGTGCCGTCCTAAATAAGGTTGACACTTTCCACCCCCAAAATTGGAGAGTGTTATGAAATCAACAACTAAAAGAACT